>DZDI01000115.1 GCA_022730455.1 Phycisphaera mikurensis
GGCGTCCTTTCCTACCCCGACCAGGGCGTCTCCACGTGGGGGTGATGGCCCACCCCATTTAGCCGCGGGCATTGTGCCCGCGCGTTTGTGGAACCGCTCTAATCTTGCAATCTGGGTGCAAATGAATAACGCAATAACGTCCGCTAATGCGCGGCGGGCGGTCTCGTTTAGAGTCCCAAAACCTTCACGGCGCAATGTCTTTGATGAAACGCTGCAGATAGACCGATATTCGTCACAGGCGCGTGCCGGCCAGATGGCTGTCGTAGGACGAAATGGTGCACGTCGCGGACAACTCTCGATCTCGTAGAGATCAAGGTGCCGAGGTGAGAGGGCGAACTGGAAACGAGAAGGCGCAGTGGTAGTCGTATGACCGCCAACTGGTTTTTGCATATGACGCAGTTGGCGCTGACGAACGAGTGATGGATTAGTGTTTATGGCAGGCTTCCAGACATGATAGAAGTAATTGATCCATTTCCTTGGTTCCTCAATAAGGACGTTGAGATAAACGTCAGCGGTCTGGCCACCAACATGCACATCCGTTCGTCGGAGTGGATCGACATTTGGCGGCCGATGTTAGGGCGCATTCACGATTACATGCAGCAATCACCGGAGCGATTGGTAATTGGTATCGCTGGTCCACCGGCTGCGGGTAAAACATTTTTTGCCGCCCAGCTTGAATGGTTGGCCAGCAAAGGCTTTCTGCCCAGGGCCCGGGGGTCGGCTGTGCCCATGGATGGTTTTCATCTGCCGGACGAGGCATTGACCCGCCGCCGGATAAAATTTGCGGATGGCTCATGCGTCAGCATGACGGAGTGCAAGGGGATACCTGCGACCTTTGACGCCCGACTGCTGCGCGAATACCTGATGCTGTCCCATGACAATTCAACGGAACTCGATTGGCCGGATTATGACCGCACCACACACCGTGTTGTTCCTCGTGCCATCCGTATTAAAAAGTCAGATAACATCGTCCTTGTGGAGGGAAATTATCTGTTTCTTGATGTGCCACCCTACGATCGGATGCCGGAATTTTTTGATCTACGAATCTATGTGGACTGTCCGGCCCCTGCGATTATCAGTGGATTGGTCCAGCGGCACATGGCCGGCGGCCAAACGCTCGAGCAGAGCAAGGATTGGGTGCGGCGGGTTGACTTGCCCAACGCCCGCCTCATCGAACTTACCCGCTGCGCTGCACATCTTTGGGTTAAACGCGATCAAAAACGCGTCATCGCTGAACTGGTTTGGCAAACCCCTAAATCACCGTCGGATAGTGCGGCCGGAATTCTGGCCTCGGCGCCAGCACGGATCGGTACGCCGGTGGCGCACGTCTGAAAGGTGCGGCTGGCCATCACTTCCAGAGCGACCTGAATTATCATCGCCAGAACTATGCCGCGCCATCCTCAACATCTACTCGGATCCATGCTACCATGGGTACAGATGGAGCACCTATGGATTTTGTAAAAATGCAGGGCATCGGAAACGATTACGTTTATGTCGATGCCATCAATCAAAAAATCGCTGATCCCGCCGCCTTGGCGATTCGCATCGCTGACCGGCACTATGGCGTGGGGGGTGACGGTTTAATTCTGGTGGCCGATCCGACCGGGAAAGGCAAAGAAGGTGGAGCCGATATCCGCATGCGTATGTTCAATGCGGACGGCAGCGAAGCGGAAATGTGCGGCAATGGCATCCGATGCGTGGCAAAATTTGCCTATGACCGCGGTATCAGTCGCGCCAACCCCATGCGCGTCGAAACGCTCCGTGGCATTCTGACGTTGGATTTATGGTTGGAACACGGCAAGGTGGCGCAGGTGTCGGTCAACATGGGGCCGCCAATTTTAAAACCCGCGGAGATACCCGTGCTCCTTATGGGCTTGGACCGCGTGGTGGACCACCCGTGGCAACAGGTGTTGAATTTACCAACCATGCTGCCGACATCCGACTGGATCGCCGCCAGCGGCATGGCCGATCAATTTACATGTGTATCGATGGGAAATCCGCACGTTGTATTTTTCTGTCGGGATGTAAACCGCATACCGCTGGAGGCCATTGGTCCCAAAATTGAAAAACATGAATTATTTCCTAAACGCATCAATGTTCATTTTGTGCAGGTGTGCAACTCTAAAGAGCTTATCATGCGTACATGGGAACGTGGTTCGGGCGTTACATTGGCCTGCGGCACGGGCGCTTCGGCGGTGTGCGTGGCGGGGGTGCTTACCGACCGCTGCGATCGTTTGGTGCGGATTGCACTTCCGGGGGGCCAACTGGGTCTGAAATGGAACCATGCCGACGATTGCGTCTACATGACCGGCCCGGCCGTGGAAGTGTTTACCGGTACCTGGCCCGAGGAGTAGGCGGTTTAGCACCGTGAAAAGCGGGCCATGCCAAGTTAATTCGCCCGGTTACCACACCCTAAATAGCCCGGTACCAGACCAATCAACCAGACGGACTCTCCCCCCCCAACCGTTGGCCGAATAAAAGCCAACTGATCGGTTTTACATTGGACAGACTCCTGGGAGTCTGCGTCCGGGTATAAGCAAAAATCAGGCAGCGAATGACTGGCACTTGACCGGCGTGCCATGTCAGGTGATTATTGAGTAACGAACGGCGGGATGGATGTGACAAACGTGTCCGCAGGTGTGTGCCTGCACGGGACGCAATTCTACCCTGCCGGTATGAGTTCGGTTTTTGGCACTGGAGGCACTTACCGATGGCGATAAGTAAACAAAGTCGCAGCGCTCTCCCCATTGGCACCATCTTTCTCGCGTTTCTTTTTGTAGTCGCTACCGCCTTTGCAGTTATCTTTTATCTGCAAATCGGCAAGCTGAAAAAAGAAACGTCCGACGCCAAAACTAAGTTGGCGCTTTACGTATCCCCCATGGCCGAAGCCAGCCCCGAGATTAGCCCGCTCGTATCGGCGGCGTCACCCAATCGCACGGTCGTGCAGCAACTCCTCCGGCAACTCTCAGATCTGAAGCAGGCCATTGCTGGCGTTAGTACGCCGGTCTCACAACTTGTTGGCGTGAACGGCACCGTGAATGCCGCACTAAGCTCGGTAGGCGTGCAGCCGGGAACTCCACTCACAACGGCTATCAAAACGCTTGGTACCCGCTTGACCACTTCTAATAAAAGTGCGGACGAGTACCACGCCCTGTATCGCAACTACCGACGGCGTTTTCATGCCGTCGAGGCATCTTTTAACGCCAATGTTGCCGCCATGAAGCAGAAATTGGCATCGTCCGAAACCCGCATCGCCGCAATTACCACGCAGCGCAACAGCTTGGCGTCGGAAGTGGCCGCGCAGGCCTCGCAATTTCAGTCCAAAATTTCGGGGCAGCAGACGAAATATGTCTCCGATCTCCGCAATCAGGTCGTGGCGTCCCAGCAGTATCAACAGGAGCTTGCCAAGGCGCACATGACCATCGGAGAGTTGCGGGCCACCATCGCCGGTTCACGCCCGCCCAGCCAGGGTGCCAACGCCATTGAAGCTCAAGCCGCTGGTAAAGTATTAAAAGTTTCATCCAATGGAGATTTGGTTTACATCAACCGCGGTAGCGATGACCATATCACTGTCGGTCTGAGCTTTGCCGTCTACAGCGCTGAAAAAGGTGTCGGCAGCGGTACCCACGCCGGTGGCAAGGGTTCAATTGTCGTTATCCGGGTGGGCCGATTCGCATCGGTCGCCCGCATCACCCATCTGGCAAGGAATCAGGCCATCTATCCAGGGGACATCATTGCCAACCCGGTCTATTCACGTGATCTCAATCGTCACTATTCCTTTGTTGTCTATGGCGATTTTGATGTCAATGGCAATGGAGTTCCCACCGCGGCGGGGCGTGAACAAATTATCCGCATGATTAAGGCGTGGGGCGGCAAGGTGGTCGATCATCTCACCAGCCAGACGGACTTCGTTGTGCTTGGTTCCCCACCCTCCACGCTGGTCGCTCCCGCCACCCCCTCACGCGATAATACCGCCCTGGCCGACATGCAGAGAGAATCGCTCGCCCGGTATAACAGGCTTCAATCCACCGCGCAGGCGCTGTCTATTCCCGTGTTGGACGCCAATCGGTTTCTTGCCATGGTCGGCTATTACGTCCACCCGCTCCAGCCGGGTGACTGAGCGGTGTATGAAGCCTTAATTCTGCCGCCAAAAAACATCGAAAGATCCGCTGCAGGGCAGTGGGTCTTTACTTTTTTTACATGTAAAAAATGCTGCTGTAAAACTGCTTGGGCCTGACTCTATGAATTCAATCGACGCTGTTTTTAACCATGGCCGCACCGTCCTGTGCCCTTTTCTCACCGCCGGGTTCCCTTCGTTGGATACACTTGCGCCCATGCTGCTGGCCGTGGAAAGTGCCGGTGCAGGTTGCATCGAATTGGGCATCCCATTTTCAGATCCCGTCGCCGACGGCCCGGTTATTCAGGAAAGCTACTATCGGGCACTTGCGTGCGGCGCGACCGTGGCCGCCATACTTGACGCCGTGCGCCGCAGCCGGGCGCTGGGACTCAGGGTGCCCCTGATGGCCATGGCCAGCTTCAGTATTATTTTTAAGATCGGCACCCGGCAGGTTGCGCGGGCCTTCGCCGATGCCGGGTTTAACGGTATGGTGTTGCCTGATTTGCCCATCGAAGAAGCACCCGCCATTGTTGAGGCGCTCTCTGACGCCGGGCTTTCCGCCTGCCTCTTGGTGGCGCCCACCACGCCCGCCCACCGGCGCAAGGAGATCGTTCGCTGGTGCACGGGTTTTGTCTATTACCTATCAGTCAGCGGTATCACCGGTGAACGCGCCACGCTGCCATCTGGCCTGGAAGAAAAAATCGCCAGCCTTAAAAGCGAGTCCAAGCGGCCCGTCTGTGTCGGGTTTGGTATCTCTTCAGCACAGCACGTGCGGGCGCTGGCAGGTAAAGCCGACGGCGTCATCGTTGGCAGCGCTCTGGTACGCCGCATCACCGCCGCCATGGATAGCCATGCCGACCCAGTCCAAGCCGTCTGCCACTTCGTCAGCGACCTCCAGACCGGACTCCAACCGACGTGACCTATTGATATTTGGGTTAACGCCGCGCCCGTCACCTGCTATAATTCATTGTCGTATTCGCCAACGGCTTTTCTAACGCCGGGCCTCAAGAGGTGTCCTCCAGTGACAGGTAGACCAGATGGCTCCAAGTTTTCCGGCATGGGTGCAGCGGAAAGCGGCTATGAACCGCCGGCCACCGATGCTGAACGCGGTCTGGTCAGATTGGCTCAGGCAGGTGATCGAGACGCGTTTATGGTGCTTATCAGACGATATCAGAGGCGGTGTGCGGCCATTGCGCTGCGGCTTCTCGATAATCCGCACGATACATCTGATTTGCTTCAGGAATGCTTCATACGGGCATTTGAGCGGATTGGTTCGTTAAAAGACGATGCCCGGTTTGGCAGTTGGATCATGCGGATTGTGACCAATCGCGGGTTGAATTTCCGCCGTGCGCGGAACAAACGTCGCCACGTGTCTCTCAGTGCGCCGGTCTCCGGCCGGGAGTCAAAGGGAGACTCTTTGGGGGATATGATCGCCGGCGGATTGGCGCCTGATTTTGCCGCCCAGTCACGCGAGTTTCGCCTGGCCATTGACCGGGCTATGCGTAAATTACCTCCCAGGCAGCGGGCCGCGCTTGTGCTTTTCACACTTCGTGAATTGCCACAAAAGCAAATTGCGGAAATCATGGGTTGCAGTGTTGAGGCCGTTAAGTGGTACGTGTTCACAGCCCGTCGTGAACTCAGGCGTGAATTAGCACCGTTTTTAGAACAGTAAACGCGGAGCCTCGGAAATGCCGATCGTCCGGCCAATGGTATCGGATAATAACTAATCGTCGGTGGGCGACAGGTGGTGATTTTATGAATCAGATGGAAATGGAATACCTCATCAGCCGTTATGCGGATAACACGCTCTCGGAACCAGAACGTCTAAAGGCCCGGCAGTTGATCGACTCCAATCCCGACTGCCAATGCTGGCTGACCGATCATCAGCATTTGCAGGAGGTTCTTAACGACTGGTCCTGCCGCCTGCCGATGCTTGATTGGGATGCATTTGACTCTGCCGTGGCTAAAAAAATCGATCAGAAAATTGGCGCCCGCGATACCAGCGTGATCCGGGTGCGGCAGTGGCTCGGTGCTGCCGCCGTCGCCGGTATTGTGGCGATCGTCGTTGCCACCACCTGGTTGACGCACCCACCGGCCCGTAAGGATGTGCCATCATTCATCCAGCATCCCCGCTCCATCGCCGTCAGCGATAAAATTCCTGCCAGTCCCATCGTGTCGGCCACCATGCAGCCGTCGCATACCGGTAAACCGGCAGCTACCGTCAAAGCGATCACCCACGCCACGAAGCCACCGGCGGCAAGGCTGCCTCATTCATTGGCGCTTGATGCGGTCAAACCCAAAGTTGCGGCAACCAACAAGGGGCTTGGCGTAGCGCCTGAGGCTGGATCATCCCGCCACTTATCCGTTGTGGCGGATGCTTCCAAAGTTTCATCCAAGGCCGGGCCGTCGCCGAGATAATACAGAAACAATATTTCATCCGGCCCTCACGACTCTGCTGGAAGCTCGGCCAACTCGAGCAACCTTGCATTGACAACTTGATTTTGTGACAGGTGCGGATAGATTGTCGATCCGGGAGGTCTTGGCATGGCGGAACTCATCATCAGCGTTTCAGGGGTGCGGGGCGTCATCGGCGATTCGCTCACCGGCGAGGTGGCTTTTAACTTCGGACGCACGCTGGCCAGCCATCTGCGTCAATCAGACACCCAGCCGTCAATTGTCATCGGCCGCGATTCGCGCCGCTCGGGCCCGCTCATCCAGCAGGCTTTCTCCGCCGGTGCCATGGAGGCAGGTGCGTCTGTCATTGATCTGGGCATCGTCACCACACCTACCGTCGGCCTGATGACACGATTGCTGAAAGCGGCCGCTGGTGTTGTCATCACCGCATCGCATAACCCCGCGCCATATAACGGTATTAAAATTCTGCAACCCGACGGCATCGCACTCTCCGCGGCCGCCATCGCCGGTCTGAAACAACGCTATCTGACCCGGGACTGGTTTTGTGGCCATATCGACGCCATCGGACACTACGCCACTGACAGTCGCGGACACGCTCATCATGTTCAAACCGTGCTGCAATATTTCGACACTCGGCAAATTATTCAAAAACGGTATCGGGTGGTTCTGGACAGCATTAACGGTGCTGGTTCCATCCCCTCACCGATGTTGATGGGCAAATTGGGTGTTGAATTGATTCATCTCAATGGAACGGCCGATGGCAATTTCTCGCATACACCCGAACCGATCCGTGAAAATCTTATCGGCCTTTGCGATGCCGTCGCCAAACACCGTGCCGCCGTGGGTTTTGCACAGGATCCGGATGCCGACCGCCTCGCGATTGTGGATGAAAATGGTTGCTACATCGGCGAGGAATACACCTTGGCGCTGTGCGTGCTCAATCGCCTGATGAAGAAAAAAGGCACTGTGGTGTGCAACCTCTCCACCAGTCGCATGATCGATGACATTGCCGCCCAATTTGGCGTCAATGTGATCCGCACACCGGTGGGCGAAGCCAATGTAGCCGGCCGAATGATGCAGGAACATGCACTCATCGGCGGTGAAGGCAATGGCGGAGTTATTGACCTGCGCGTTGGACCCATTCGTGATTCACTCATGGGGATGGCAAGTATTCTGGAATTGCTGACCGTGACCGGCAAAACGATATCACAGCTTGTCAACGACATCCCCGCGTACAGCGTGATCAAACACAAAATGGATGTTGACTGCGCTGGTGCTGGCATCCTTGCTGAAAAAATCGCCCGGCAGTTTGCCCAATATCAGCCCGATCGCCAGGATGGCGTGCGCGTCGATTTTGGCGATAGCTGGGTGCAATTTCGTCCCAGTAATACCGAACCAATTGCACGACTGATCGCCGAGGCCCGCACGCCTGATCGCGCCCGGAAGCTCATTGACGATGTGCTGGCTATTTAGCACCGGGCCAGGAGTCTGTCCAAGTAATAGCAAGCCTGCGACGGCATGGATTTCGGCGGGCATCAAGCAGCGGCGGCGAGGGCGTATCGGTGGAAAATGATACGCCGAGGAAGCCGCGCCGCAGAGGCCGGTCAAAAGACGTGCCGCCCCG
>DZDI01000286.1 GCA_022730455.1 Phycisphaera mikurensis
CCAATCGTGCCGGTGTGCTGCGGCCACGAGACCAACGCAATAACTTCCTTCGATCTGTATTGCTTAAGTCGGAAATGGAGGAACGGGCTTTTGGCATAAGGGATAAAATGGTGCCGCTTGCGGGTGCTCGTGCGGTAACCCATCGAAAATATTGTGCCGGACGCCCCGGGGGTGTGCCGCAAACACCCCGTCTGCGGCGTTCTCGGACTCATCTTCACCAGAGTCGCCGTCGGCCCGACGCCTTGCATCCGGAGCATTTCCGGCACATCGCAGCTCTGCTATTACTTGGACAGACTCCTAAGGCTATGCACATCAGGCGCGATGTGGGACGCCTAACGCTGTATGCACCACCTTCGCGGGCGGTGCTTTCTCGTTCTGCTTGATGTAGTTGCCAGCGCCAACGATCAAGGTTGAAAGTACCAGCGTGGCGATACCGGCTGTTATGAGCCAATGCGTCTTTTTGCTGGTTCCCTTCCATTCATGCAGCACCACACCCCACAAAGTGGCAAAAATAATGATGCTGGCCATATGCAACGTCCAGCCGGAGAATTTACCGGCTCGGGGCATTTTGGTCTGCCCCATGGTATAGAAGAAAAATTGAAAATACCAGATAACGCCAGCCGCCGCTGAAAAAGCATAGTTGCCCAGCAGAGGGACACGGTTCGCCTTGGAATTGGTCATGGATGTTGGAGCCGTCGTATATCCGGGGCCTTCCAAACCAGCAACAATCCGGTCAGCGCCTGTTTCAGCGACAGGCGCCACATGAGGTGCCATGTATTGTTTCCCACTTTTATTCTTGAAATGAAGGATGAGGCACCATATGAAGTTGGTAGTGAACCCGCCCCAAAGCAGAATAACCAGCGAAGGAAGGCCATCCCAAATAATTGGATGGTGGCTACTGGCCAAGATGCCCCTTGATGCGTGTACGATGGGGGTTGCGGCGGTAAGGCCGAAATTAAAACAGGCGCTCATGATGCCGGAAAAGGTGGCAACCAGAATGCCCTTGGTGAAGTTAAATTCCTTCACCACTTTTTGCTTCTGTTCCTCGGGCAATTCGCGTTCCTTTTGCCAGCCAGCCCAACCGCTGATAGCGATGCCACTTAGACACACCAAAACGCCTAGGAGGATAACCTGTCCCCAGTGTTGTCTGAGAAGTTCCATAAACGTACCGTCGTGAATCGGGACCGCCAGCGTGCCAAATGCAGCGCAGTAGCTGAGGGCAATTGCCATGCCCAGGCCGATGCCCAAGTAGCGCATGGTCAATCCGAAAGTAAGGCCTCCCATGCCCCAGAGTACACCAAAGACATAGGTCCAAATGAGTACCTGCATGCTGGCACCGGAGATGGCGTGCCAGAAATCAGGCACCAGAAGCCACGCAAAAAAAATGGGGGCGATGATCCAACTAAAAAAGCCGCCCACCAGCCAATACGTCTCCCAATTCCATTTACGCACCCATCGGAATGGCAGGTAGAAACTGGCCGAAGCCAATCCGCCCGTCCAATGCAGTGCCACTGCCTCAATCCAATTCGAGCTATGAACTGCGTGCAAAGTCACCCCCGAAGAAAATCTAATTTCCAATCCGCGAACAGGGAGTCTACCGTCTAATGATATTTAACTCAAGGCCCATGCGCAAAATCAAAACCATAAGGGAGCAACATGAGCCGGGCACCCGTGGGTTATGGAGGGCGTGGCAATTTTTCCGGGCGGGGGTGAAATCGCCAAAGAGTAGACGATTTACGGCGTTTCGTCGGAACTTCCCGAGGGGCCCAAGCGGTGATGGCA
>DZDI01000287.1 GCA_022730455.1 Phycisphaera mikurensis
GGAATCATCGTAAATGCCAATACTGGAACATTTCAGCAGCCATTTGAATCTTTTTCGCCGGAAGAAGTGGGCGGTCTGTTAGTCAACGCCACGCATGAAGTCGATCGCAGCTATAATTTCTATGGCGGCGTGAAAGGTGATATAGGCAACAGCAATTGGAGTTATGACGCCTATTATGCGCGTTCCCAGTTCAACACAGTGACTAATACTCCGCACCCACTGACAAGCAAAGTAGATGCATTTTTCCAGAATCAGTTTCTGGGGCCCCAGCTTGGCAGTTACTATGGCTATCCAATCTATGCGCCAAACTACAGCAAATTCTACCAGAATTTGACGCCCGCCCAGTATCAAAGTTTTTTGGGTAACATGCATAGCAGTAGTGAATCGTACACGCAAAATGTGAATTTGCAGGTCACGAATACGGATCTTTTCAAACTCCCGGCAGGCGACGTTGGCTTCGCGGGAGTGCTGCAGGCTGGAGACCAAAACTGGTCTTTGCCAGCCAATCCTTTGCTAAGCTCTGGCCAATTCTGGGGATACACAGGGTCTTCAGGCGGCGGCCGACGTAATAACTATGCCGGTGCCGTCGAACTTCATGTGCCGATCACCAGCATGCTCAGCGCTGATGTCTCCGCGCGCTACGATCGCTTCCATAATGATGGTGGCAGCACATCGAGTCGGCCAACCTACAAGGTGGCGTTCGCATTCCGGCCGCTGAGTACATTGCTGCTGCGTGCCAACTATTCCACCGCATTCAAAATGCCGGACATGGGTTATGCTTTTGTCGGCAACAGTGGATTTTTCCAAGGAGTCACGGACTACTACCAATGTGAATTGCTGTATCCAGGAACACCGTATTCCGATTGTTCAGGCATCAACAATCCTTACATCAATACGCAAATCAAGGGCACACAGAAAGGTAACCCCTATCTACAGCCGATTAGGGCCAAGAGCTGGGGGGGCGGGTTTGTATGGTCGCCGACATCAAACTTCAATGTTAGTGCGGATTATTATGACATCCGCATTAGCAATGAGGTTCAGTATCAAAGCGTCAATACGCTGCTGTTGAACGATGCACAATGTTTGCTTGGCCAAATTCCCAGTAATTCGCCAGTTTGTCAGACTGCTTATGCCGCAGTTTCGCGAGGTAGTGCCAACTCACCAGTTCCCTATCTACTCAACGGAGTTACCATTGAGCCGATCAATATTGCACGCGAGAGTGTAAGCGGCATCATTGCCAAAGGGAGTTACAGGTATGATGCTGGACGTTGGGGGCAATTCACTCTTAGCGGTCAATATAATGTCACTCTCCACCATACTCTGCAACTTGCGCCGGGAGATCCGACCTACCACTTGCTGCACAATCCGTACGAAGACTATTTGGCTGCACAGGGTGGCTCGGCGCTTGGCCCTGAATTCAAAACAATACTCAGCGGTACGCTTGTCTGGAACATTCAAAATTGGACTACTGCGCTGACTGCTGTTCGTTATGGAAAATTGGCAAATCTTGCCGCGTACGCAAATCCGACGGTCTATCAAACTTACGGTGCGGGCCGCATGCCACCTTGGATCTTGTATAACGGAACAGTCAAGTACGACATTGGTTCCGATGCGAGTGTAACACTTACAGTTAACAATCTATTTAATACGATGCCGCCGCTGGATCGCAGCTACACCGGTTGGCCGTACTACGACAACGGCGCCTACAACATCTATGGCCGTTCGTATTACGTCGATTTCAACTACCGCTTCTAAGCATCCTTCCATCTCCGTGTGAGAC
>DZDI01000116.1 GCA_022730455.1 Phycisphaera mikurensis
GCCCACAACCCCCTAGCCCACCGTCAATCCTAATTTGTAGACGTGACAGAGCACTAGCCATCAGTGGGCGTCCGGGTGCGTAAATTCGCGTGATAGTCTGTAGAGCTTGCGGATACCGGTATGGGGCAGCGTGATGGTGTTGCTGTAGGATTTCAAATCGCGCGGGCGAAACATCACTTCCTGACCGTCAATCCTGACCATATGCGGCTTGAGATGCTGCGGATTGGAAGTTCCCCTTACAAAGTGGTAGCGTATCTGTAGCCCTTGGGCATTTTCTCGGGCGGTTAATCGTTCATGGATGTATGGATATTCTCTTAAATCTTCCATCATCAGCATTGCCATACGTTTACCATATGCGTAGACCACCCGTCTGGTAAGAACGGGGATATTTTTTATTTTTAATATTCCCGGACCGATTGACTCGATGGTCACGCTGCCTACTGGGTGCTGATGAGGCTTCCAGACAAATTCGGCAGTTAATTTTGCCGGTCCAGTCACATCGATTCTGGATGGTGCAAAAAACTGAAATAGTCTTTGCTGATCGATATGTGCTGCTGTCAATCGCACATGGATGGTGCCACTGGTCGTCTGGTACGTGGCGGCTAACTGCCAGGGGTGATGATGCCAGAGTCCGTGGCAGCTTTTAACGATCAGTGTTCTGTGGGAATAACTCACCTGGCCAGCAATAACTTTCAGGACGATGGCTTTCCATCGAAAAAGTCCCAGTTCAAATGTGCCGGCCGATAGGACCAACCGCGTGGCCGCAGGCCTGTTTTTTACGTAATCAAGCTCTCCCGCCAAGCGGGACAGCTTAAACGTGTACAGCGGCTTGCGGGCGCTGGGCCAGCGGATGGTGTGGGCCGACAACTGCACTGCACCTTTGGCTGCGGCAATGCCAGCGGGGCCAGCGTGTATAACCTTGCCCGTAAACTGCATCGCTCCATCGATGATTTCGACGGGTTTTCCGAATATGAGCAGGGGGGTCGCCGCATGGTTTACGGCCGCCACGGCGATGGAAATACCCATGAACAACGACAGCCAGACCCACGCGGGCGATTGCCGGACACCGCATGGTAAATAAAACTTGGACGCCGATTTCATCGGCACAGGAGCATATCCGATTTGGATACGAGATTCATTGTTGAATCGTCTCAGTTCATCATGGCAGCCACAGGAGCCTGAAACAGTCACTGATCCGGGCTGTGAGTGTTTATTGGAAGTAAGGTGTTACCTGCGGCTTTACCACCCATGGAGAGCAAAGCACAGCCGCACTGCTGCGAACACGATCCAAATAGGCTCTTAGGTCGTTTTCGGAAAATTTTTGAAGGAACTCTACTTTTGCGGAGTGGTTCAAAGCCCGTATGGAGGCGATCAGCTCGTTTTTATCACCGAGGCCCATTGCAGCGACTCCTTTCGCTTAGTGTAGCCAAGAACGCAGTTCTGCCGTCCGTGCAAACTGCCAACCAACTTCCGGCAACTGATTTGTATGTCGATCCAAACCTGTTCCGAACTTTATAAGAAATTAAGATATTTGGGTTATGAGACGTCACTGCTGGTTGAGAAAACTCTACCTGCGTCATCAGAAGCGACGGCAAGTTCTGTCCAGTGTGGTTGTCGGCATCGGCTAAATCCCTTAACCTCCTTGCTCCGGTTTTTTCATGGAGGCATATTGTGCAGCGCATCGCTATAAACCAGTTGCAGGAAGGGGACGTTATCAATCAGATATTCGTCCTCACTGACAAAGTATTGGGTACCACCAGTACCAATAAACAGTTTCTACGGGCTGAATGCCTAGACTGCACCGGAAAAATTCATTGCCGTATGTGGAATATATCGCGCGATGTTTATGACAAAATCAAGTCACCCGGTTTTGTGCAGCTCAAAGGTCGAATTGAAGTTTACCAGGGACACCTGCAATTGATCGCGGAGTCCATTACCGCGGTGGAGAACCAGGACAAGATCAATCGTGCGGATTTTCTTCGGACAACAGGCAAAAATGTCCCGGACATGCTTAATCGCCTGCGCGAAATTCTTGCCAGTATTAAAGATGCGGACATCAAGGCACTGGTTGATTCATTTCTGAACGATAAATCATTCATGGACCGTTTTATAACCTCGCCCGCGGCCTCCAGCTTACATCATGCCTGGCTGGGAGGTCTGCTGGAACATACCCTGAGCGTGCTTGAGCTTGCCATGGTCATCTGCCCACGATACAGCGATATCAACCAGGATTTAGTGCTGGCTGGCCTGTTTTTTCACGACATGGGCAAGACCGAGGAACTCTCAAGCCAGTTTGGTTTTGAATACACCGACACCGGGAGGCTGATCGGGCACATTGTGCTCGGGGCCATGTGGATTCACAAACGCGCCGCTGAAGTATCGGCCAAATTGGGGCGGCCTCTATCTCCCCGTATGCTGATGGTGTTGGAACATTTGATTCTCTCTCATCATGGTGATCCACAATTCGGTGCGGCCGTCACCCCGAAAACACCCGAAGCCGTCATCATTAATTTAATCGATAATCTCGATGCCAAAGTGCAGATGGTTCTCGATGCGGTCAGCGATCCCACCGTTGAAGGGGATTGGACTGATTACAAAAAGGTATTTGGATCGCCCATTTACCGTCCTGTTTTACGGTGATAGCGCCCGCTGCTGGATTATAATGAAGTGACGTCATCCGACGTGCTGGTGGTATCGGCGCGTCGCAGTCCTGTTATTGTTTGGACAGACGGCTGATCCGTTATTGAGACACGCAGTTTACCTGGGAGGCGTTTATGAGTCAGTCCCCACCGCCAGCCGATGGCTTTCGAGCCTGTGAGGTTACGGGCGAAGTGTTGCATGCAGATTCGCTGGTGCTGTTTCAGGGCCAATGGGTCGGCCCTCGAGGCAAGCAGATTCTGCTTGAACGGCTGCAGAGCGGCGAACCGCCGATTGCAAAAACCACCGTGCGACCGAGTTTTTGGCGGCGCTGGGGTTGCATCATTGTCGACGGTTTGATCTTGCTGGTGCCAAGTGTCATTATTGAACTGATATTTGGTACGCCTTCTTGGGGGGGGTATGCGAATTCCCACGCCAAATCCCTGTTCATCTTTACCCACGGGATGTTATTCGCCGGTATCGGAGAGTTATTCCTATTCATCATCAGCACTGCCTATTTTGGTCTTTTACAGGGCAGTTCGGGTCAGACCGTCGGTAAGCGGATCGGCCGCGAAAAGGTCGTTCGGCTCGACGGCAGCCTTGTCGACATGCGTACCGGTCTTCTGCGCGGGGCCTATTATTCCATGCCAGCCTTAATTCTGGCCGTTGGGCTGTTCACTATGGCGATGCCGCTCTTCGTGTTGTTTTATTGGATGTCCATTTTGTGGAGTCTTGTCGAAATCATCCTTCTTCTATCTGATTCCCGCATGCAGCGTGCACTGCATGATCGCCTAGCGGGCACACGCGTCATATTGCTGCCGCCCGGCAGTTCGTCCAAGGAATGTCCGGGAAGGCCATAGGTTGCTTCTGTCGCCTCTCCCTCCCCCCCCTTCGCCCTCACCATTGCTTGGGAGTCTGTCCAGGTAATAGCAAGGCTGCGATATGCCGGGAACGCCGCGACGTGCTTGAACGCACTCGGCGGCCAGAAAAAGCGTAACGCAAACAGTTTGTCTGTATCCCCAAGGGCCGAGAGCACTATCCACGCGAGCGGGTCGGTTAGGCGCCGGGCCTTGAACCAACGCGTCTGCAGATGGCGGTTCATCCAACGGCCGGTGAGGTTTTGTCAGCCATGGCCGAAGCTATTGGCCCCTTATCCCGAATTCACCTGTACTTGGACAGATTCCTGGTCATATCCGCCAATCCGTTTGCAGCCGTACATTTTCGCCGGCACGATAATGGAAGGAAATAAGGGGCCGCTATACCCGCCGTATCAATGAAAATTTACTTCTTCATCGGGTTCGGCGGGCGCTTGTGGCTATTAATATAGGCGGCCAGATCCCAGGCCTGCTGAAGAGTCAGAGTACCGGCTCGTCCCAGCGGCATGTTCGCCTGGATAAACGCCGCTGCGAGTTTCAATTTATGCATACCCGCGCCGGCATTGTAAGAATGCGGCCCCCACAGAGGCGGAAACTGATAGTGGTGTCCGATCAACAGCCCCTGTCCATGAGGTCCATGGCACATTTCGCAATTGACCACAAAATCATGCCGACCACGTCCAGCACTCGGTATCAGCGGTGGTGCCTCCAATATCTTGTACCCGCGTCCCGGTAATTGAGCCCCGGTTGGTGCCGCGCGCGAAAGCCAGGCGCAGTATGCGACCAACGCCGTTATAGTTTTTCCCGAAGCCGACGGAACATGATGGCTGTTTTCGCTGAATTCAAAACACTCCTGTATTCGGTGCGAGATCGTCACGACGGCGTGCACCTTGCCCTGATAACGGGGATAAGCCGGATACGCGCCCCACATCGGCGCGCTGTCGGCTGCCGTTCCTGAAGCAAGATGGCAATTTTCGCAACTTAAACCGTCACCGATGTATTGACCCGCATATTTGGGTGTATCGTCAAAAATCTTCTGGCCCAGCAATACCGCCTGTCCAAATTTATTTTCGGGTATGGCCGATGCAGGCGGTGGAGTAAAGGCTACCACTCGTCCGTTGGCATATTTGACGTGTCCCCATGGCACATTGGGGCCCGCAGCGGAATCCGCGGTTGGACCGACGTTCGCCGGCGGATCAGCACTTGCTGATGAAGGATCGGCGATGGATTTAAATCCGTAGTGGTGAAATATTTTCTGTGCTGTACCTGATCGCAAAAATGCCAGCCATTCCATTGCTGCCTTTGGATGCGCTGCACCCCGGACTACCGCGCCGGCATACACCGCCGTGGTATTTTCCGCTGCGGGAATTGGCACGTACCCAATGGGATGGCCAATCTGTTCCTGAAAAATCGCTTCAGATTTCCACGTGATGCCCGCATCCGCCAATCCCTGCATCAGGTAGAGTGGTGACTGGCGGTGATGAATGTGTGTAAGAATGGTCTCCCCGTTATGTACTTTGGTTTGGTAGACCATTTTCGCAAGCGCCGGTCCTCCGGCTTTCTTAAGTGAAAGGATGATCTGCCTGGCTACGCCTTCCCAGGCTGGATTAGGCATTACCAATCGGACATTGGGCCGCCCAAGGTCTTTGAGCGACTGGACGTTGGCCGGGTTGCCGGCTGGAATCATGATGGCCAAGTCGTTGGTGGCGTAACTTACCACCGGCCCACGCAGCAGGCCCTGTTTCATAAGTGTTGTAACCTTGAGTTTCCCGGCTGCAAACACGTCGGGTTTAACCGTCCATGTCATATTGCCGACGGTAATGGTTCCATGAGCTTTCATCTGCCTGATGAGCAGGCCTGGCGGAAGCGTTTCGTAATAAAGTTTACCCCGCAGATGCGGATGGAGTTTTTGAAAAGCATGCACCAGCGGGGCCATGGCAAAATAATAATTGCCGCCAACAAAAATCGTCAGACGCGATATGAACGGATCCCCATGGAAATCGGGCAGGTCATCCACTTCGGGCACGGTGAACTCAAGTCCTCTATGCAGAGCGGGGTCATTCCGGCCGTCGCTCCACGGTGGGAACATTTGCCCGCGGTATGCGGGTGGATGCACCTTCCCATTCCACAGGTTATCCATTTTGCCTGCCGCTGCGGCGGCGTATCCAGCTGTCAGCATAGCACCGAGTGTCACCGCCGTCAGGGTGAGTGTGGCGAGTTTTGCCATCGGCCGATTCATTGAATTATTCATGACTGGACTCCTGAAAAATAAATCCATTCACCTTGGGATTATTTGGTGTAGTTGAAACCCACCAGTTCCAGCATGGGAATCGTGCCGACAATCCCGGGTGTCAGTACGGCGCCGGGAATGAGATGATTGGTCAATTCCGCCGCAACTTCCTCGTGGCCCAAATGGTCGGGATTGTGCCCTTTGGCAATGAGAGCGCCGGTGAATTCCCACACCGCGTTATGACACGCCAAAAAGACGATGCCGCGATCCTGCAACAGGTCAATGCAGTTGGCCTCGGGAGAAAAAAGTCCGCTGGGATTATTAAAATCTTCGGGGTCTGCTCCCGCCACCTTGTCGGGCACGCCAATGAAAACGTTGGTTTTGAACTTACCGCCCGTGAACGCTGCGAGATTATATTTGTCCCAGATCATATCATCGTATAGCGCCAGGTGACAGGACCCGTGCGTGGCTGAAACGGCCAGATAGTCATGGTTTTGGAATGACCATCGCTGAGCGTTCGCCGCGTTACGCATCAGATTGAGCCACGGACTGCCCAGATCGGTGTTGTCCCAGACCTGTTTGGGGCCGCCTTTGTAGGCCAGTATTAAATCCAGGGCCTCACTGTCCCATTGCGATTCATGCGTCAAAATCATAGGCACGCCGTGAAATGATCGCTGCCGGGGTGCCGCCGCCAGTTGACGGGTCAGGTCTGCCAGTTTACTTGCGCTGTGCGGCTCGAGATCGATGCCGTTGCCCGCCTGCGAAGCCACGGTTGCCATCGCACGCCCACCAGCGAGCGCGACGGCGCCTCCAGCTAGGAGACCCAGCAGTTCTCTTCGGCCCATGGCCACGCGTGAATTAAGATGGTTGTTCGACATGATATGGGTACCTCAAAAAAGAAAATGTGTCATGCAGGTCGTACCATCCGACCCATCGACAAACAGGCTACAGCTTTCAAAGCTATTTGTAAAATATATAAAGTATATGAGATCAATCATCTAAGTTGATATAAAAATGGGCGTTCGCGTGATGCTCCGGCGATAGTTGCCGGCTACCTGAGCACAGGAGCCTGTCCATGTAATTACATGGACAGGCTCCTAATGCAGTTGGCGTTCCAATATCAGGCCGTCGCCGGGGCGGTGGATATTTCCACCACGCCGGTGGTGGAGTATACTTATTCCAGCCCGGCCAACGGTTCAAGGATTACCAGCATGGTTTATCCCAATGGACGCACCATCGACTTTAACTATTCAGGCACCAACCCGAATAGCACGCTGGATAACGCCATCGGCCGGCTGGATTCCATCAGCGACGGCGCCAATTCCGGCGACGCCGGGCAAGTCTTGCAGCAGTACAGTTATCTTGGCCTGTCCACAATGGTTGCGGAAAATGATCCGCAGACGGGCATTAACTTAACGCTGGCTGGAGCCAATGGCACCATCGGTGCCGGCGGCGACCAATACGTTGGCCTTGACCGGTTCGGCCGGGTTGTGGATCAGAATTGGGTCAATTCCGCCACCGGCGTCAGCACCAATAATTTGACTTATTCCTATGATGCCAACTCGAATGTCACCGCGGAAAATAATCTGCTGGATTCGGCGTATTCGCAAACCTTTACCTATGACCAACTTAATCGCCTGACGGCAAATACTCTTGGCGGCGTAGCGAATCAGAGCTGGAATCTTGATAGCTAGGGTAACTGGTCATCGGTTACGACCAATGGCACCACCCAGACCGAAACCGCCAACGCCCAAAATCAGATCACATCCATCAGCGGCACATCGGCTACGCCGACGTATGATGCCAATGGCAACATGACCACCGATCAAAATGGCAACACGTATGTTTATAATGCGTGGAATCAGTTGGTGTCCGTGTCCAACGCTGCCGGCCAGGTGATCGCCCAATACACCTATAACGCCCAAGGGTACAGGATCACCGAAACCTATCCGCAAGGCGGCAATGGCATCGCGGCCGGCACCACGAACTATATCTATTACGACGCCAACTGGCAGGCAATTGAAGTGCGGACCAATGGCACGGCCAACAGCAATGTGTCCAGCCAAACGGTGTGGTCTGCGGCGTATATCAACGCTGCGGTGCTGCGGGACACCTATTCCGGCGGTGTGATTCAGCCGAACAGCAGGCTGTATTTTGAGCAAGATGCGAATTGGGATACCACGGCCGTGATCGGCTACGACAGCGCGACGCAGACATGGGGTGTGGTGCAGCGGTATGTGTACAGCCCCTATGGCAGTGTGACGATATTAAATGCGGACTTCACGGCGACGACTTCGGGCACACAACCGCTGGTGAATAATCTGTATCAGGGCATGACGCTGGATGCGGTAACAGGCCTTTATTATGAACGCT
>DZDI01000018.1 GCA_022730455.1 Phycisphaera mikurensis
TCACAGGATGTCTGCTTTCGCGCAAGTCATTTATTTATATATTATTACGGCTTAACTTAGTGGCATTAGCCTGCGTTGCCGAATATGTATTCACCCGGCTCATGGTCTGATAAAGTTCTTCGGCCTGACCAACTGATAATCATTAATGGCGTATTTGCAGATTTAATGTGGCGTGTGAATTTATTATGGCCTCAAGCTTTTACGGACCTGTGCCGATAATCTTTCGTGGCTGCGAGAAGCAAGCTGTGACGCTTTCGCATCATGGATGCCGACTGGGGACTCGCTTACCGGGGTGGATAATGAAAATTGAACGTTGCGTGTGGCATGAAGACGATGGCTGGCAGGAATCTGTTGATCCGCTGAAGAACTGCGCATCAGCAAATCTTGTCTTGGCATTTGCAGCACCTCATCTGTTAAAAGATCCAGCGCATCTGGCGCATATTAAGAGTCGCTTTCCAAAGGCGATTATTGCAGGTTGCTCCACCGCCGGCGAAATATCAGGCTTGCGCGTCTTGGACGATTCATTCACAGCGTCAGCCATCGCATTCGACACTTCAACCGTCGCGATGGCCGATGCCGTGATCAATGTCAGTACGGAAAGTTTTTCCGTTGGCAGAAAATTGGCGCAGCAGCTTCCGCAGAATGGTTTGGTGCACACGTTGGTGTTTTCTGATGGGCTACGGGTGAATGGTACGCAGTTGGCGGCGGGCATTGCCGGCGGGCTGCCAACTGGAGTTGCGGTCACCGGTGGATTGTCGGGTGACGGTGACCGCTTCCGAGAAACGCTGGTTATTTCGGACGGGCAAGTGAAAACAGGCCGTGTGACGCTGGTCGGTTTATACGGGCCGAATTTAAGGATTGGCTATGGGTCGATGGGGGGGTGGGATTCGTTTGGCCCGGAAAGACGCATTACCAAATCGCATGACAACATTCTCTATGAGCTCGATGGCTGCAGCGCGCTGGACCTGTACAAAGAATACCTCGGTGATTATGCCGCTAAATTGCCCGCCAGCGGCCTTTTGTTTCCGCTTACCGTGCGGCATAATCAATCGGAAGAAACGCTTGTTCGCACCATCTTGGCTGTGGATGAATCCACCCGCAGTCTTACGTTTGCGGGTGATGTACCCGAAGGGGCGTTTGCTCGTTTAATGCGTGCAAATTTTGATCGACTGGTGGATGGAGCCACCGGTGCGGCTCAAAAAAGCCGGAACAAGCTGTGCCTTAAGACGCAGTTTGCTCTGTTGGTGAGTTGCGTAGGGAGAAAACTCGTACTTGGTCCCCGTATTGAAGAAGAGGTGGAGGCCGTCGCCGACGTATTAGGTACCAACTGCATGGGTGGGTTTTACTCTTATGGTGAAATTTCACCAGCAGCCCCCAATGCGAGTTGTCAATTACATAACCAAACCATGACCATCACGACGCTAACGGAGGTTTAATGCCGCCATGCACCCTCTATTACAGCGACAGCTCAAAAGATGTTTTGCGGACACATTGCCTGAAGGCGATGGGCTGCACCGTTTTGTTCAAATGGTAGACGCCGCATACACCCACGCCGATGCGGATCGCGCCATCGTTGAACGATCCATGGAGATTTCATCACGGGAGTTACACGCTCGCAATGACAAAATTGCGGCCGCAGAGAAAAATTTTCGGCAGATTTTTGAAAATGTATCTGAAGGCATTTTCCAGATAGAGACGGATGGGAAATTACTGTCTGCTAATCCAGCGATGGCCACCATTTTTGGTTATCCCAGCGCCGATATTTTGCAACTAAATATCAGCAACATCGCCACCCAACTCTTTATAAATCCTTCGCGGTGGGTAGAAATAGTCGCTGAGATAGATCGTCACGGTAACGTGACCCATTGGGAATCGGAAATGCGTCGTGCGGACGGCACCCACATCTGGGTATCTAAAACCATCCACCGCGTTGAGGGTGAACATGGGCGACCGGCCTACTTCGAAGGCACGCTACGCGATATTACGCTGCGAAAAGCTGCTGAAGCGGAGCGCGAGCAAATGCAGCAACGTGTCATTGATATCTCCCGGCAAGCTGGTATGGCCGAAATCGCCACGGGTGTTCTCCACAATGTGGGCAACGTGCTCAACAGCGTTAATGTATCAGTTTCAATTGCTGTAGATCGTCTGCGAGCATCTCGGTTGAGCGGGTTGAGCCGACTTGTGTCGCTTATCAACGAGCACCAGAACGATCTACCGACCTTTCTGGCGGTGGATGCCAAAGGTAAACAAATTGCGCCCTATCTGTCCAGTCTCGCAGAATCGCTGGTGTCCGAACAACGCGAGATACTTAATGAACTCTCCGGTCTGATACAGAACGTCAACCATATCAAACAGATTGTCAAAAGCCAGCAGGACTTTGCCAAATCGTCGGGAATAAGCGAGACCATTTCACTTTCAGAACTGGTGGACGATGCTATACGCATCAATGCCGAATCGCTCGAACGGCACCGCATCAAAGTTGAATGTGATATTGCTGCCAATCTGTTTGTCAGGCTCGACAAACATCAGGTGCTGCAAATATTGGTTAATCTTATCAGTAATGCCAAGCACGCCATGCGCTGCTCTTCGGGCGATCGCGTGCTTACGATCCGTGCGGGAGCCTTGAGCGCAGACGCCTCGCGCCTCGTTTTCATGGTGCAGGACACGGGCACGGGCATTGCTCTCGAAAACCTGACACGCATTTTTGGTCACGGATTCACCACGCGTACCGACGGTCACGGCTTCGGCCTGCACACGTCGGCCCTGGCGGCTAAGAACATGGGTGGGTCGCTCTCCGCCGCATCGCAGGGTCTGGGGCAGGGGGCAGTGTTTACACTTGAAATCTCATTGGTACTTGAAAGGCAGAAGGAACATTCATGGAAAGCGGCATGAACGCGGCGGAAAACAAGCGCATTTTAATCGTGGATGACAATCCGGCTATCCACGAGGATTTTAAAAAGATTCTTGCGCCGCCACCAGCCAACGATGAACTCGATGCGATGGAGTCCAGTCTCTTCGGCGAATCGCATCCTAAATCTCTTCCGGAAATTTATGCAGTCGATTCCGCATTCCAAGGGCAGGAAGCCCTTGAGATGGTTCGAAAATCCGTGCAGGACGCCAACCGCTACGCGCTGGCGTTCATCGATATGCGCATGCCACCCGGGTGGGATGGCATGGAAACCATTGAAAAAATCTGGCAAGTCGACCCCGACATCCAGATCGTCCTCTGCACGGCCTATTCGGACTATTCCTGGGATGTGATCAATCAGCGCTTTGGATCTGCCGATTGTCTGCTGATATTGAAAAAACCATACGATACGATTGAAGTCTGCCAACTCGCTTCGGCTCTTTTAAAAAAATGGCATCTGGCAAGGCATGCTCACCTGAAGCTCAATCAACTCAAAGGAATGGTGGCCGAACAGACCGAGGAACTGCAAAAAACCAACGCCAACCTCTTGTTGGAGATCCAACGCCATGCCGAAGCGGAAAATCGTTATCGCCTTGCGGAAACCGGTGCCAATGATGGTCTATGGGATTGGGACATCAGCGCAGGTACGGCCTACTTTTCACCCCGCTGGAAAGCCATGCTGGGTTATAACGAGACGGAAATCGGCTCCTCGCCGGATGAATGGTTCAAGCGTGTGCACGTTGATGACATCAAAGCGCTGCAATTCACATGTGCCGAACACTTTGCCGGAAACAGTGAACAACTTCGCGGCGAATGCCGCCTGCTGCACCATGACGGCCAGTACCGCTGGATACTCTATCGCGGGGTCGCCATTAAAGATGATCAGGGCAAGGTCGTGCGGGCTGCCGGATCATTTACTGACATCACCGAACGAAAAATGGCTGAAGAGCAATTGCGTTTTGAAGCCTTGCATGATGCTCTGACCGGTCTGGCCAATCGGGTTAAACTCTCCAATCGCATCGATGACGCGATATGTCGGTTAAAACGAGATCCCGCCCACCGTTTTGCGGTGATGTTTCTGGACCTGGATCGTTTCAAAGTCATCAATGACAGTCTGGGACATTTGGTCGGGGACAAATTTCTGGTTGAAATCGCTCGGCGGCTCAGCTCATTCATTCGCGCTGGCGATGAATTGCTGCAAGTCGGTCGCGATGATGTGGCCCGAATTGGAGGTGACGAATTTGTATTGGTTGCCGACTGCATCGCGCAAGATGTCGATGTGTTGCGAATCGCCCAGCGCCTGCACGACGCCGTGGCTGAACCGATTACTATTGATGGACACACTCTTCATTCTGCTGTCAGCATCGGTATTGCGATTGGGCATAACGGCTACAACAATGTGACAGAGATTTTACGTGACGCCGATACCGCCCTGTACCAGGCTAAGGCTGGCGGGCGCGGCTGTACCCGGATATTCGGCCCTGAAATGCACCACAAAGCCATGGACCAATGGCGCACCGAAAGCGAGTTGCGTACGGCCATTGGGCAGCAGGAACTGCGGGTATTCTACCAGCCAGTGGTCGCAGCCAACGGTGCGTTGGTCTCCATTGAGGCGTTGGTGCGATGGCAACATCCGCAGCGCGGACTGCTGGAACCGGAGGAGTTCCTACCCGTTGCCGAGGAATCCGACTTGATCGTTCGCATTGGTCGGTGGGTTTCGCTGGAGGCTTGCCGCCAAGTACGACTTTGGCAAACCAAGTTCCCCAAACACCATGACCTTGCGGTCAGTGTCAATACGTCCAGCAAGCAGTTTGCATTGCCGGGGTTTGTGGAGGAAATCAGCCAAGTTCTCAATCGCGCTGGCCTTGCGTCGCATAGCCTGCGATTGGAGGTGACCGAGACCGTCGCTATGCGTGATGCCCACGCCACCGTGCAGACACTGCTGCGTTTGCGTGCTATGGGTGTCCTGATTGATGTCGATGATTTTGGCACTGGTTATTCATCGCTGAGCTATCTGCATCGGATGCCTATCAACGCGCTCAAGATCGACCGCAGCTTTGTGAGTTCCATTTTTGACGATAAAGTCAGCGCCCATATTGTGCAGGCGATTACTCTCTTAGCCCATTCCCTGCAGGTAGACGTTGTGGCGGAGGGGGTTGAATCAGCCCCCCTTCTCTCAAGTGTACGGTCAATGGGATGTGATTATTTCCAGGGATATTGCATCGCACGGCCCATGTGTGCTGCTGACATGGAAAGTTATTTGGCCAAGATACCCGCCTACGATGGGAAAGATAACCGCGGAAAAAATGCCGCCCTTCAAGCACCCGCGGCAGCGTGATGATCCTGAGTACCATCACCTCGCCCGGGAACCCGGGACGGAAAATCTGAAGCACCAATGACGTGATAACGGCATGTTATGCAGATAGCCGTACCGTCGGTACGTGATGGAACGTTCTTAAAGATATCTGTCACGATGCGGGTGGCGCGACGGTGTGATTAATTTAACGGCTTATCGCTCGCCGGGCCAGCGATACACGCGCGTCGTGTGCGGTCTGGATGGCATGACGGTACGAAAGTATAAATTTAATATAGGCTGCCCGGCTAGGAGCACAATAATGCCCGCCGCGACCAACCATGGACCATAAGGCAGTACGTTCGGCCTGCGCCGAATTATCAGGAATATTGCCCAGATCAATGCCGCAAACGGCGCCAGGAAGAAGGCTAATATCGCATGTGTCGCGCCAACGACGGCGCCAACGGCTGCCATTAATGGTACGTCGCCCAATCCCATTGCCAGCCTTCCCAATGCCAGCGATCCGAGTATCCGGGTTATCCATATCAAGCCGCCGCCTGTCAGCAGTCCAGCCATTACACCGGTCAACGATGGTAGAAAAAACCAGCGCGGAAAGTGAATCGGTAACAGGGCTGCTATCACCGCACCTGCACACGGAATCAGAAAAAACAACAGTTCCTTGCTCACTTCACGCCTAATATCAGGCTCGCGGCTGTCATTCATCACTTCCTGCGATAGTTCAATACTTGCATCGGGTTGCGGTAAAACGCCCACGAGAAAAACCAGCAGGCCGGCCATCAGGGATGCGATCGCCGCCGCAGCCAAATGTGCCATCACAAATGCTGCCGCGGTAATCGCCGCTGCCGCCCCTGCAAAAATGAGCCGACCCCTGCGTCCTCCTGCGGCATTGGGCGGACTGATAGCAGCGCCGCAGTCCTCCGAACTGGTTACTGGGTCTGCGGTTTCCGCCTTTGCCATGCGGGTGACTTCTGATGCCGCGGCCGTGGCTCCCGGCATTTCAATAAAACTGCGAGGAACAACGCCAACTTTCAGGCCAACAAACGCGGCCAGCAAACCGAACGTTCCACCCCACGTGGATCGTGCCATCCAACCATCGGTACTCAGATGTGGAAGCCCTGGCTGCATGCCGAAAAAGCTCACCGCAATAGCCACCGCCATCACCATCTGGGGCATAATCAATGGTATCTGGAAGGTGTCGGCATCAATCGCGGCAGTGGCCAGCATCACCGCCGCAAAAATTTCCTTCAGGATCATACCCGGAGCACCCCATAGCACTGCCCCGTGTGTATTCGCGGCATACTGCTGCGTAAATATCGCCAAAAAGATCAGCCCGGTCCCCAGTTCCACCAGCGGATAGCGGGCTGAGATAGGTTCGCGGCACTGCCCGCACCGTCCGCGCAAAATCAAATATCCAATGACTGGAACATTGTATCGCCAAGGGATAGGCATTTGGCAATGGGGGCAATGAGAGGGTGGGAAGTTTAGCGACAGCCGGCCAACCTTACCTTGAAACGTAACCGGCTGTCCGTAATGAGGAATTCGCCAGATGACAACATTTAAAAAACTGCCAATGCAGGCCCCAAGTAAAAATAGAAACGTCGCCAGGAGCCAGAAAGGAAATTCCATCGCTGGTATTATCCGCGCCGTTCCAGATTGGGCCAGCGATGCCTCGGCTCCATGGGTGCCGGTCACCGATCCGGGTTGTTGTTCGCAGATTCAAACGCTTGAATGGCCCGGCAGAAGTCGGGCAGGTCATCGGGGCGTCGGCTTGAAATAAAGTGACGGTCTATCACGACTGGTGCGTCAATAAATATTGCACCCGCATTCACCAAGTCATCTTTTATCCCGGGCGACCCTGTCACTTTTACACCGCGATAAACGCCGGCCGAAATCGCCATCCACCCACCATGACAAATGGCTGCCACCAAGCCTCCCTGCTGGGCGGTTTCTGCAATTATTTTTTTTACCAGCGGGTCACGGCGCAGCTTATCCGGCGAAAAGCCCCCTGCGAGTACGACGCCATCAAATCTATCGCTTGCCACATCTCGAATCGCTGCGTCACTGGTAGCGGGATAGCCATGTTTACCGGCATACCGATGCCTCTTCTCCGGCCCCGCCAGTATCACCTCCGCGCCCGCTTCGATAAGCCGATATTTGGGGTACCAAACCTCGAGGTCCTCGTAAAGGTCCTCAATAAAGCAGATGTATTTTTTGCCCGCCAGTGGCAATGGATGATGCATGACACGCCGCCTCAGCCTTGACCCATACCGCATGAACCCATTCGTTTGCCGCAGCCGCAATGTCCGGCGGGAGTCGACGCTTCGCTGGCCTGAGCGGCCTGTGCTGAAAATACCGATATTTTCCGAGTTGTTGGTCCGCCGCAGGCTGGACACCGTGCCGCTTGTTCTTTCGACGACCTGACAAGGTTTTCAAATTCATTGCCGCACGATTTACAGCGAAATTCATAAATTGGCATGCACATCTCCAAGACAAAACCAGCCGAGTTTTAACCAAGTCTACGCTTGTTAACCGATCCGGACAAGATTCAGGGGCGGTAAGTCCCTGTCTTGCGAGGCGATTTAAATCGACGTGACGGCCGCTGCAGCGATTCAATAAATACACTCTTCGGATGTTTTGACCGCACTCGATTGGGTTTTGCGGTCAGCCTTTCGATGGCTTGATTGGCATCTATCCAATCAACGTTTTTGCTGTCGAGTTTCCGCATGGCTAAGTCAAAATCCAAGGCATCGCGCAGTCCGCAGCAATCCTTAACGACCGCCAGCGGCTGTCGTCGCTGAATCAATCCTAAAATCATCATTCTCACAACCGATTCCAGCGGCCCGCCCACGATCATCCACAGTGGCGTGTGGGTTTCCGACAGCAATCGGTCCAATCGCGGAGAGTCAAAAGGATTGGCATCGGGCAAATCAAATATGTACTGCTGTGATCTTATGAATCCATCCACTGGAAGGTCCGTTCCGCAATCCAGCGGCATATCCTCACGTTCGGCGCATAGTGTAAATGGTAATTTCTGGTACCCGACGGTACCCGCCATGCAAATTGGTTCGGACGGCTGAGGATTTAGTTCCGTTAATCCGTGAAGGCGCGTGCTGATGACGGGTGTGCGAACGCGCCTAGCCACATCAAACAGCCGCTTCAGCGGCTCTACAATTTCTGCGGCGCCGGCCAGACGATACTTTCCCTGCGGATCAAACAAATCCCGCTGCGTGTTGATATCGAGTAAAATCGGCATGCGCGTCGTAAACACGGCTCACCTCCGTAAATTCGGGCTTTTCACCCGATCCCCTACGGACAACATCGTCACTCTCCCCTTGAGACTATACGCACAATTGGTACCAAAGGAATAAAAAAAACTGTAGATTGCGCATGCTTCAGTTTTTTGCGACCGTACTGCCGACTTTTAACATACCTAACGTTTTGTTTTGTATGTTATTAGGTGTATAGTGCTGGTGCGTAGCTGACGCGTGTAAATAGGCGGACACGAATTCCCCATGCTTGGTTATTTGCCATCGGTACGCTGGACTTTACCTGCCATTCATCAGTAATATCCACCAACGAAAGCGTGGTGACGGGACGTTTGGTGTATCTTCCCGAGACGTTTTGGACGCGGTCTAGGTGGAGCACGAGGCCTTAGGTTAGTTTTTGGTGCGTCTCGGCCATGTGATGTTATCGGTCTAATGCGGCCTTTAGCACGATACCTTGATGCACGCTAAAGGCGAATTCTGCCGATAACGCCCGTTGGCGGAAGAACTTCGGTGGACGGCTTGGAAAAACGGGCAACAGTCCGTGTGGAAATAGGTGGTAACAGTTGGGAATCGATCAAAACGATAAACGTAATGCCAAATCGCTGGTCATTGTTGAATCGCCGGCCAAGGCGAAAACCATAAATAAATATCTGGGTTCAGGTTATGTCGTAAAAGCGTCTATGGGGCACGTGCGCGATTTGCCAAAGAGTGGTATCGGCGTGGATGTAGATGCCGATTTCGCTCCCACTTATGAAATTTTACCCACGCGAAAAAAACTCATCAGTGAACTGAGAAGTGAGGTAAAAAAGTCTGATAGTGTCTACTTGGCAACCGACTTGGACCGTGAGGGGGAGGCTATAGCCTGGCATCTGTACCATGCGCTGGGCCTGACACCCGACAAGGCACGCCGTGTCATATTTAATGAAATTACGCCCGGTGCGATTCGGCGGGCTTTTGATCAGCCCCGAAAAATCGACCAAAATAAGGTAGACGCCCAGCAAGCGCGCCGCATTTTGGACCGTCTCGTTGGCTATAAAGTATCGCCGCTGCTTTGGAAAAAAGTCGCCCGCGACCTTTCAGCGGGCCGCGTACAAAGTGTGGCCGTTAAACTGATTGTCGATCGCGAGCGGGAAATTCAAGCCTTTATCCCCGATGAATATTGGAAAATTCAGGCGGTCTTCACCAGCAACATCCGGACCGCGCCGGCACTGCGCGCCGCTTGGGAAAGTTTCACCGCCTTGCCGGAAGATGACGAAGACACTGATGACGGTACCGATTCTCCATCCTCCCGCACATCGCCGAATGAAACCCAGCGCCGAGACTGGATGGCTGCGAACCAAAGCTTCAAAGCCGATCTGGTGGAATTCGATGGCAAAAAATTTGATGCCGGGACCATGCAGGCATCCATCGACGCCGTCTGTGCCTTGGGACTTACCAGCGTGACCCATGAAACGGCCCCCAATGATGGACTCAATGGTCCACGCGGCATTCCGAACCGTGGCCCGGCCCAAACCATCGTTAAAGTATTCGGTGATTTGCCACCCGTCGATAAGCCCCCTTATTCCGTTCGCAGTGTCGCATCGCGGCCATCGACATCCAAACCTCCTGGTCCTTTCAGCACCAGCACTCTGCAGCAGGCCGCCAGCAACCAACTGGGATTTGCCGCTCAGCGCACCATGCGCGTCGCCCAGCAGCTTTACGAAGGCGTTGACGTTGTGGGGCAGGGGGCGGTTGGTCTGATCACTTACATGCGAACCGATTCACAAAACATCAGCGCCGACGCCATCTCGATGGTCCGCAAGTTTATTGGACGGCAGTTTCCGCTGGCCTATCTGCCGGAATCGCCCAATTTCTACGCGTCGCGCCAAGGTGCTCAGGAGGCCCACGAGGCTATTCGTCCCACCGATGTTGAATTGACACCGGAAAAAGTTCGCGGATCTCTCAATGAGGAACAGTTCAAACTCTACGAGTTGATATGGAAACGTTTTGTGGCTTGTCAGATGGCCAGCGCCCGGTGGCGGATTACCGAAGCGTTCATCATTTGTCAGTCCGGAAATGCCGCCCAACCGCCGGTATTCAAGGCTACCGGTCGTCAGTTGGAATTTGACGGATTCACGCGCGTCGCCGGCATTAACTCACGGTTTGGCGAGCAAGTCCTGCCTCCGCTGATAGAAAAACAGCCGGTGGCCCCGCTTGACATACATCCATCGCAGCACTTTACCAGCCCTCCACCGCGCTATACTGAGGCCACGCTGGTCAAGGCCTTGGAAAGCGAGGGTATTGGCCGTCCCAGTACCTATGCATCGATCATCGGCACCATTCGAGATCGGCATTATGTTGACCAAGTTGCGCCGCGCGATCGGCGTTTCTGCGCAACCGATTTGGGCATGAAAGTCACGGATAAACTCGTGGAAGGCTTTCCTGATCTCATGGAACTCGGCTTTACCCGCCGCGTCGAAGGCGAACTGGATCAGATTGAGGAAGCCGGGCAGGACTGGGTCAGCGTGGTTCGATCGTTTTATGAACCCCTTGCGAGGGACCTCGCAACCGCCGAAGAACGCATGACCCATGCCCGTGCAGAATCCACGCCTTCGCCCTATAAGTGCCCCAAATGCGGCGCTCCTATGGTTTATAAACTAGCCAAACGAGGCAAAACCTTCCTATCCTGTTCGCGCTATCCTGATTGCGATGGCGGATCGAGTGTGGACCGGGAAGGTAAACCGGTAGAACTGCAGTTGACGGAATATAAGTGCCCCGCGTGCGGCAAACCCATGATTAAACGGGCAGGACGCTTTGGGCCGTTTTTTGGTTGCTCGGGTTATCCCGAATGCAAAACCATCCAGGCAGCCGACCGCAATACCGGTGAACCTCTGCCGCCTAAGCCACCACCCAAGTCAACAGGTTTGACCTGCCCTCGCTGTAATAAAAAAGAATTAGTTGTACGTTCGGGCAAACGTGGCGATTTTATTTCCTGTTCCGGCTATCCCCGCTGTCGTATGACGCTGCCCGCCGACCGCCTGGCTGAGTTTCAGGCTCTGGCCAGGGAAAACAAATGGCCCCCCCCCGACATATTTGAAAAGGCCGCGAAAGTTGGTGGAAAATCCGCCGAAGCATCCGCCAAGGCGGCTGCCTCGGACGCCCACGCCGGGAGTTCAGAAAAGCCCGCGAAAAAACGGCGCGTGGCCAAAGCCAGCACGTAAGCCGAGTGCGTTACACCCGCATGGACTCCGGGACCAAATGACATATCCGCCGCCGCATTTGAAACAACGGACAAGCGGCAGTAAAAGATGCCAACGGCAGACAGGTGGATAGTGGTCTTCCAAACCGTGCCGGTCGTGGCTATCTGGATGTGACGGCGGGAAACTTTTATGTACCGTTTGGCGGTAAATCGGCAAGTCCCCACTCGCTTGGTACCGGCGTGGTTGGTCCCCGTGATATTTGCGGCCACGGTTATTGGAACCATCGCTCTACTGACCGGGCCACAATTTGGGATTGCGTTAAGTACACTGGCAAATGCATCGCTTTCGATGTTCATCTTAATCCCCGCTGTGGCGTTGGGAACACTTATTCTTTGGCCGGGGCGATCGCATCTGCTGCGACTTTCCACGCCGATGCCGGGCCTCTATTACCTAGTGCTGGCTACAGCCATCGGGCTGCCTACGCTGGGATTGCTGACGATGTGCCTCGGAGCCGTGCACGCCCTGAATGCAGCTCCAATTGTGCTTTTGCTCGGCAGCATGGTTGCCGGTTATGGTACGCTGAGCACTCATATCAAGTCGCTGAAGTTCAGCGCGCTGCGTGAGGCCATTGATCCGCGATGGCTGCTGTTTGCGGCGGCCATCGCCATACCTGTTGCGGTGCTGATGACGGCTGCCTGTTTTCCCGCTGGTACCTTATGGCATACTGAAGGCAAAGGCTATGACGTACTTGAATACCATTTGCAATTACCCAAACAATTCATTGCGTCGGACAGTACCGCACCAGTGCGGGAAAATATCTATTCCTACCTCTCTCTTAATATCGAAATGGTTTTCACGTTGATGGCGGGGCTGCTGAAAATATTACCCGGCTGGGGTGGTTTATACAGTTTAATTTACGGGTCTCAGTTGTTGATGGTCAGCGTCACGGTGATTACCACAATCGCGGTGGGGCTCGCACCTTTTACACTTTCGTGGCGTGGCCGGGCTGTTGCCATGCTGCTTTTTATATGCACACCATGGGTAATCGTTATCGGTTCATTGGCATATAACGATCCGGCCGTACTTTTGCTGGCGGCAGCCGCGTTGCCATTGATAGTGGTGGGGGATAGCCGCCGGGTTTTCTGGATCGTTGGTTTGCTATTGGGGTTGGCGGTGGGCGTGAAGATGACGGCCGGAATTTCAATCGCTTTGCCGGTGACGGCCGTTTGGATCGCCCGTCGCTGCTGGCGTCATTTATTGCTTGTGATCGTCATTTCTGCTGCGGTTTATTCGCCATGGATGTTGCGATCCATGTCCGCGAGTCGGACTGCGACATCCATTGGCAACCCTATTTTTCCTCTCTTCGCCCATACCTTGGGCATGGGCCACTGGAGTAATTCGCTGGCAGCGCGATTTGACCGTGGGCATAGGGCGCCAGCTCGCGATGATGGCATATTGGGGCATCTGCATGCCTTGGCGGACCAATGGTTTTTAGATCGGCAGTTCGGTGCAGGAATCGCTGCCCTCGCTGATGCATTTGCCCATCATCCCGGCTACCCAGGCCCTCATACGCCGTGGATGATGCGCTTTGGCATCATATGGATCGCGCTTTTTACAGGGGGCATCATTGCGGCCACCAGCGGCATGGAGGCGTGGCTGTTGCTGTTGGTTGGTGCCGTGCAAGTGTTAGCGTGGCTGGTTTTTACTCAGATTCAAGCCCGTTTTTTGGTTCCAGTCATCTTGCCATCCGTGTGGCTTGCGGCTATGGCACTGCGTCCTATCCCCAAACTGATGGTCATGTTTGTTGCTGGTCTTATCGTACAACTGGGATTTGTACTCGTTCTGCTGCGCTCTGAAAACGGAACATTTCTTGGCGGTACCTACAGCCAAGTCATTGGCCGTTATTTTGAACTGCCCGAAATGTGGTTGCTGTCAAACCATCCGCGGCAAGTGCTGGCCCCCTATGATTTGTCCAGCCCGCAATCGCGCATCTATCTTGAAGGGTTTGACGCCCCGCTGTACGTGCGTGGGCATATTCTTTACAACACGGTGTTTAATCGCAATCGCCTGGCGCGTTACTACGCCGCGCATGGGGCCAAGGCTACCATTGACTGGCTGCAGCAAAACCATGTGCGACTGCTGGTGCTTGATTGGTCGGAGATAGCCCGACTCCGGCGCACCTATGGATTTAATAAGGTGGTAACGCCGCACATGGCCGAAGCACTTCTGCAATATGGTCTGCGTCCTCTGGACGCAAAGCTTGTACCCGATATGAGTATTTTTGTAGTACCACGACATTGATTGGATACCTGTGCCCGGCGCGAATTGATTTACCGTTTTCCCTGGCGCTCGCGTTCCTGCTGGCGCTGCGTCGCTGATCTGAGGTGGCGTTTTTCCATCCATGTTAAACTGGCCAGCCCATACTGGCTGACTTTTGCCAGGATGCGGTCGGTCTCGTCCTGCTCTCTTCGCTCTTCCTCCAGACGCTTTTTCACCTTTTTGCCCCATGCTCCGGGACGCAAACGTTGTTTGATGTTGTGTTGTCGGGCTCGATCCAGATTGGGCTGCAGTTGCGCAAGCAACCCCGGAGCATCAGCCCGAAGTTGCCGCAGCATGACCAACGAGCTGTAAAACAGAAGGGCCCACAAAAGAATAGTAAAAATTCCGATGTGATCTTGTATATTCATTACGCTCCAACCGATCATCGCACCCGCCAGCAGCATGCCTGCCCAGCAAGTGATATTGACCGCCTGGTAGGCACCGGTGGCGGGGGCCAGAACGGCCTGCAATATATAGCCTCCGTCGAGCCAGAAAAACGGCAGCAGGTTCAAATACATCAACGTCAGATTCATCATGTAAAACGAGTAAAGAAAACCCAATGCCAAGTTACCGCTTAAAAAAGCTCCGCCCTCGGGCATATTCATGATGGCCGAGACAGGGTTGAGAAACGTCGGTATGGCTGTGCTGTGGGTGGTGATGACCAGTCCGAAAAAGCATGCCGTCGCGGCCGCAAAATTCATCAGCATGCCGCCCGTTTGAGCAATAAACATGGGCCATGGTCCCGGCGCATGCGATGGGGGCAGCATGTTGCCAAACGGTCCAATCACAAATTCTTCGTGCGAGCCGGCCGCCATCTTGGCGAAGATCATGTGTCCAAGCTCATGGAGCACCAGTGCAGAAAGTGTGGCAGTCACCAGCAACAGTGCCGCCACAATCCCCGCGCCGGCATGCATGATGTTCAGAAACTGCAGGAGTAGTACCAGCAGCAGCCAAAAGTGCAGGCGCACCCGCACCCGGCCATACACGCCTCCCGGCACGGACCAATTAAATAAGGCTTCCGGACTGCTTAACGGATTGTCCGTAGCAAACCCACTTGAACCAGTCCGGTTATATGAACGATCTCGCCAACCCATAAGCAGTTACCTGATTCGAACTCCCCGCCGAATTCACAACACACAGAATTTTAGCCGACACACAAGTTCCACGCACGTTTGTCCATTAATGGGCTGCAGTCTTCATTGGGACGACATACCTGAGAACCACCGCAATCGTTTTGCCATCCACGATGTCGTTGGATTGGATCAATTCAATAACCTCGCTGATCGGCATCGGCTGAACGCTGATGTTTTCGTTTTCCTCCAGCGCCTGCGGCCCGGATGTAAGATCAGTGGCGATAAATGCATACATCTTTTCCGTCAATATCCCCGGCGACGTATAAAACCATCCGAGAGGACGCATTTCGGCCGCATGATAGCCCGTTTCCTCCTCAAGTTCGCGCCTCGCGCAGTGGGCCGGGTCTTCTCCGCTTTCTAACGTTCCGGCTGGCAATTCCCACAGCGACTCACCAACCGTATGGCGGACATTCTTAATCAGCACGACACGTCCATCGGCCAGTATCGGCAGGATGATGACCGCGCCCGGGTGCAGGACAACCTCTCGCTGAATTTCTTTACCGCTGGCAAGCCGGACTTTTCGCAATGCCATGCTTACACGCGAACCACGATACACCACATTATCTGAGAACTCGGATGTAGAATTCATTTACGACTCCACGACATCAGGCCTTTCTATCGACCCATGTCTTATCCTATAATCGACCGAAATGGCTGATGCAAACACACCACCTCAGGTTCCTGTCATCTCATCATACGCATCCGATGCACGCAGGGATGCAACATCCTCCAATGAGAAGAAAGACCGTCAGGATATCATACCTAATTCCAACATCGATTCCGCAGACATTGGCCCCGACGCTTCTGTATTGGCAGCCGTTGGCGACGCCACCGATGACTTCGACGATAACATTATTCAAGAAGTTCCGCTGGGAGACGTCAGCCTGCCGAAACCTGCCGAGCCAAACGATGTTCGCCTTCCCCGGTTGCATAAAAAGGCCCTTGAGCTGCCGACTTCCCCAGGCGTCTATTTCCTTAAAGACCTCCGTGGTGTCGTGATTTATGTCGGCAAGTCGCTTTCACTGAAGCATCGCGTGAGCAGTTATTTTCAGCCGTCCACCGATTTAGGCCCTGTCAAGCAGCGGCTGCTAGACTATGTGGTGGATTTTGACACCCTTGCGTGTGATTCAGAGGTGGAGGCCTTGCTGATTGAAAATCGCCTCATCAAGGATACCAAACCTCGATTTAACGCTCGGCTCACAGATGGAAAAACTTACCCGTATTTAGAAATTACCACGGGCGATGACTTTCCCGGTGTTTTTGTCACGCGCCAGCCCCGCACAGGCGGCTCGAAACTTTATGGACCGTTCATCAGCGGTTACGCGCTGAAACAAGCCGTCATTTTTATGCAGCGAGCCTTTAAATTTCGCACCTGTCATCTGGATATTCTGGAATCTGATTCGCGGCGCAGTTTTTTTCGTCCATGCATTCTTTATAGCATTCATCAATGCTCCGCTCCGTGCGCCAGCAAAATCAGCCGTGAAGAATATGCCGCTGATATTGACCGCCTGAAGCATTTTTTGGAATCCAGCCGGGGGGATGCCCTCCGCAGCATGACAGTCGAGATGCAGGCGGCGTCGTCGGCAAGAGATTTTGAGCGGGCGGCCATGCTGCGCGACCAGATTAAAGCGCTGCGGGCGCTGGCCCATCGAGGGCGGGGAGCCAAAACGCAGCAACCGGAATTATTTTTTCAGGATCATACCAGCGGCGTACGGCAACTTCAGGAATTATTAGAACTGGCCGATCCTGTCCGCTCAATCGAGGCCATCGATATCGCACATTTTCAGGGTGAAGCTACGGTGGGATCGCTGGTCGCTTTTATTGATGGAAAGCCGTTTAAGGACGGCTATCGCCGCTACCGCATCAAGAGCGTTTTGGGCATCGATGACTTTCGCTGCATTCAAGAAGTGGTGTCTCGTCGGTATCGGCGTGCCGGTGCAGGTGAGGAGCTGTATCCCGATGTGGTGCTGATTGATGGTGGCCAGGGGCAACTATCGGCAGCCTTGGAAGCCTTTTCGCAGATGGCCGTTCAACCGCCAATGGTCATCAGTCTCGCGAAGCGTGAAGAGGAGATATATGTGCGTAACCGCCCCGCGCCCTTCAAGCTTTCGCGCACCAATGCTGGATTAAAGTTGTTGCAGCACGCGCGTGATGAGGCCCACCGTTTTGCGCAAGGTTACCATCATTTGCTCATCGCGCGGCGCCAATTTCAAGATTTGCTGCACCCGAAGGCCGCTTCAAAAAAAGGCCAATTGCAATCGACGGCCATGCCTCCTCCCGACGCGCCGGCGGCCAGTTCAGAACCGCCAATGCCCGCGCCATCTGCGGAAAATGCTGATTTTCAGTTGCTTTCCAAAGCGCAGCTCAAAGCCAAATTGGCTCGGCGAAAACCTCGGGAAAAACGCAGCGGTCGACGGAATTAGCCCGTCGGGATGGCTGATCTGTGCGCCGCAATCGATATGGGGGAGGCTGACAAGCATCTCATCGCCACGCCTCTATGAATTGGACGGCTTCCTATTGGCGGATGTGTCCGGCGCCGGTAACGATAAATTTATACGTGCATAAGTCGGCGGCGCCCATAGGCCCGCGAGCATGAATTTTATCGGTGCTGATCCCAATCTCAGCTCCAAGCCCATATTCATATCCATCCGCCCAGCGCGTTGAGGCATTGATCATGACGCTGGCAGAGTCTACCTCCATTACAAATTTATTCGCGGCGGTGATACCACGTGTAATAATTGCATCGGTATGGCCTGATCCATACTGATTGATAAAGGCAATTGCCTCATCGATCGAGTTAACCTGCCGGATCGCTACGATAAGATCAAGATATTCCTGGCCCCAGTCCGCGTCGGTAGCCAGTTTGGCATTTTGCAACAATCCCAGCGAGCGGGAATCCGACCGCATCTGTACACCCGCCTTCCGAAATTCCATCGCCAGTCGTGGCAGAACCTGTCCCGCCATATCCTTATGCACCAAAAGGCACTCAGCGGCATTGCACACCATGTAACCATCCACCTTGGCGCTGACCGCCACCTTCACCGCCATGTCGGCGTCTGCATCCCGGTCGATATAGATATGGCAGACACCCTTGTAATGTTTGATGACCGGCACCGTCGCCTGCTCGACAACGGCTCGAATCAGCGACTCACCACCGCGCGGAATGACCACGTCGACGAGTCCCTCGGCTTGCACCAATGCCGTCACCGCGTTGCGGTCGGTGGTTGCCACCAATTGCACCGCATCAGGTGAAATACCGACTGATTCGAGTGCCTGGCTGATAATTGAACCTAGAACTCGATTGGTGTTTACCACCTCTTTGCCGCCGCGCAATATACAGGCGTTTCCACTTTTAAGGCATAAGGCAGCCGCATCAGTGGTCACGTTCGGTCGGCTTTCGTAGATAATGCCCACTACCCCGATCGGCACACGCCGCTTTTCCACACGCAGTCCGTTAGGCCGATCATAGGCCTCCATTGTCTGGCCCACCGGGTCAACTTGGCCGGCGACTTCACGGACACATGTGGCCATGGCCGCAATTTTCTTTTCGGTGAGTGTTAACCGGCTGATCATGGCCGGAGCGATCGCATCTAACTGCGCTTGCTTAACATCCTGAGCGTTGGCGGCAAGGATGTCTGCCTTGGCGGCTTCAAGGCCGTTGGCCATGGCTAGCAGGGCGGCATTTCGTACGCCGCCTGTGGTGGATGCCAACGACCTGGCAACTCGGCGAGCTTTTTGGCCCATGGTCGTCATTAACTCTCGCACGGCATGCAGGTTATCGGGTGTTGTGGCAGGTGATACTCGGGACATCAGACACTACTCCAGTCTTGTTTACTTACTGAGATTGTACGCGTTCGGCAAGGCGTGCGTCCAAGTGTCTGTTACTTGGACAGACTCGCAGGAGAGCAGGGTCATATTCAGCAGCGGAGGCAGTCATCCGAACCGTCATCGGCAAAACCTGATGGTAGTGCCATAAACGCCGAATAGCGCAGACATTGTGTCGGCCAAAATGTCAGTTCAAGATTTAGCAGTACCGCCGGTGAATGCATTGAAAACTGGATAAGCTCTCGCCGGATATGGCCGCAGATATCGACCTGATATCCCGAATTCGCGTCAGCTTCGCTGGTTATGGGCCGTAAGCAGATCATCGCGTGTGATGATGCCGACCATGTGTGACGGATTATCCCGATCCATCACAATCAGGCGTCCCACGCGATGACGATTCATCATTTGATCAGCTCGGCGCAAAGCACAGTCGCCGTAGATCACTACTGGTGGTCGGCGGATTAATTCGACGGCCTTGGTTGTAGGATCGATATCGGGCGAAAGGAGATCATGGTTGGTCAAAACGCCGACAAGGTGGTTCTGTTCGTCCACCACAGGAAAACCGTCGAAGGGGATGAATTTTTCATCCTTGCTTAATTTAACGCGCAGTTGTTGGCAGGTTTCGTCGGCGTGGATGGAGACAACGTCGCGTGTGCAGGCGTCGCCTACCATAACGCTGTCCATGAAATCCGCATGCGGCTTAAAGAGTGCCCGGCCTCCGCGGTGGGCAAATTTTTCAGTCAGAATGTTATCGCGCATCAACGCACACGACACCAGAAATGAAGTCGTGCAACCCGCCACAATCGGCGCCAAACCATTGGGACGGAGAGTCGTTTCAAATGCAAAGACGATAGAGGTAAGTGGAGTCCATGTGGCACCGCAGAATAGCGAGGCCATACCCACCAGTGCGGCGGCTCGCACATTGCAGTCGGCCTGGGGAATGAGGTGTACGACGCCAATGCCGATGACGGCTCCCAAAGCGCTGCCGATGTTAAATATTGGCGCCATGGTACTGCCGGAGGTACCGCTGCCTAGCGCCACTGTCCAGGACACAATGCGTGTGAGCACTAAAAAGACGACAAATTCAAGACCCACTTTCCCATCGAGAATTTTGCTGATGTTGATATAGCCTACGCCCATCGAAGGGTTAAAAATAAGTCCACAAATCCCGACAACGAGTCCGCCGATGGCTGGCCACCACATCCAATGCAGTTTGCTACGCCGTTTGAAAATACCTTCCACCCAGTAAACGCCGTGGGTAAGGCCTACCGCCACAACACCGCAGATAATGCCTATAACGGCATAAATCATCAGCGGTTCAAGGGTGGGGCGTGGTAATGCGGGCATAGCAAATATGGGTTTGCCGCCCATGATGGCGATCCGCAAGGCACCAGCCACACCAGCGGCAATGGCGACGGCCAGAATGGCAGTCGGTTGAAATTCAAATAACAGCAGCTCAAGCGCCATAAGAATCGACGCCAGCGGGGCCCCAAAGGTCGCGGACATTCCGGCGGCAGCACCGGCGGCCAGCAGCACCCGTCGCCGCTCCTTGGTCACGGTAATCACCTGCCCGACGATGGACCCCAGTGCCGCCCCGGTCGCTATGATAGGCCCTTCGGCACCGAACGGGCAGCCGGTACCAATGCTCACCGCCGCTGAAAGTGGCTTGAGTATCGCCACCTTGGGTGGAATCTTGCTTTCATGGAATAGTGCACTGGCCATCGCCTCCGGTATGCCATGGCCGCGGATCATTTCTGATCCATAGCGTGCCATTAATCCCACAATCAGACCGCCGCCCACCGGAATCAGCAGCACCCACCAGCCGACATGGGCTGTTGTCGGGGCGCTGAAGGCAAAAGACAAACGCTGATAAAAACAAATATTGGTAAATAAGCCGATGAGTTTGAACAAACACCACGATGCCGCCTCGCCCATGACGCCGATGAGAACAGCCAGTAAGCATAAGAATATACCGCTGCGCCCCAGCAGGCCTCGCGTCGGATCGGCCGGTGCGCGCACGAGCAGGTCAGAATCGTTGGTATTCGCGTGGTTGATTTGGGCTTGGTTACTCGGCTGGGCGGCACCGGTCGTCATCTCGTTTGGGCCGCCACTGTCTTGCGGCGGCGTGGGTTGATTGTCTTCCGAAGCCATCTTTTATTACAACTCCTAACTGATGTCGTCAACTTGTTCCGCATGGTAACACACAAAATGCTATTGCTCAAAAATGATTGGCATAAACTGCCCGTGCTGTTTTGGGAAGCTAAAATCTGCGTTGCGTTTTTGAGTTTTGACGGCTCGACATCCATTTGGCCGTCCGTGTTGAACGCTCGCAGATGGGCCCACTGGGTAATGAGGTTCTGCTTGGATGATTCTCGCCAAGCGCAAAACAAAAAATGGTGATGCGCTGAGTTCGCCGCCTTCCTCAAAGCTTCGGGATATTGCCACATTCTGTAGGAAAGAACAATATCGCGATACGCGTTGCAATCCAAACGCAAGCCATTTATCGTACGGCAGATGAGCAAAAAGGCGAACCAGACTGTTATTGCCCGGCAACTTAATTTGGCACCTGGCACCGTTTCACGCGCATTACGCAGCCAACCGGGAATTAAGCCCAAAACACGTGAGCGTATATTAAAATTGGCTTTAGAATTGGGTTATTCAGTCAAATCGCGGGGGAAATTGAATGCTTCAGATGATAGAAAAGATCGTTTCCTTGGTGTGCTGGTGCAATCACCGGAAAGTACGCTAACTCACTCACGCTACTTGGTCAGCCTTAGCCAAGCCGCCGCCAATATGAACGTGACACTCATCGTGCATCACGTCCTTTTCAGCGAATGTGGAAGTATCCTCAATGCGGATAAACAACCTGCCGCTATGCGTAACGGTCGCGTACGCGGTTTGATATTGGTGCATCGTTGGCGGGAAGAGGTAGTGGAGGGACTGACCAAACGATTTCCATGTGTGTCCATTGTGAATTTTTATCCAGCGCAACCGCTTGACCTGATTGATATGGACCATCGGGGTGGCATGAACCAATTGGTGGAACATCTCCATGGGTTGGGTCACCGCAGAATTGGGTTCTTCGGTCGCTGCGGCGAGGTGTCGTGGTCACGTGCTCGTTTCGCTGGCTACGTTGAAGCCATGTGCAAACTCGAACTACCCATTGACCCGCAATGGAGCATTGCACTGTCCGGCGATTGTTTCGATCAGCGTACGTTGCCACCAAGTGCGGTTGCCGCTGCCATCGCGCATGCCCGAGCCGGGGTAAGAGCGTGGGCGGCCACGAATGAATGGGCTGGACAAGCGCTCGTGCAGGCTTTTCGTGATGCGGGTTTGCGGGTGCCGGAAGATGTTTCCGTTACCGGTTTCGACAATTCTGATGTAATCCACGATCCCGTCATTCGCCTCACCAGTGTGGGTGTGTCGCTGGCCTCAATTGGTACGGCGGCGATCCAGCGCCTTCACAGCCGATTGGAGCATCCTACTGACCCTTGGCAAAGCACGGTCTTGCGTGTCGCCTTAGTGCCGGGTGGTTCGACAGGGCCATGTTTCGGTTATTAGCCATTCATTTATCAGATTTATAAACAAACAGTGTGCGCAAGTTGTATAAAAGTACTCATTTTTGACTTGCGGTGATTTATTACTACAAATAACTTGTGCGCATATTTTAGCATAACTATTGGTAAAACTATTTAAAATGTGCATAGTGTATCCTGTACACATTTTCGTAAAATGTGGTTATCATCGCCACAGGCATGGAGAAACGGTTATCTACCCAAGTCTGAGGGCAGGTAAGAGTATTTGGCAGTCCGTCAGATATTAATGGGGTAAATGATGGGGCAATCGGAACAGTCAGAGTTTGAAAAAACGCCAACTCCAAGGTTTAGATGGAGCGGCTATCGCTGGGTGGTGTGCTTCGGTCTGTTTCTCATCACGACCATAAATTACATGGATCGCTTTATGGTCTCGCTGTTGGAGCCTGATTTACACAAATATCTTCACTTTAGCACAGTGGACTATGGATACCTCGCTGCGGCTTTCAGTTTTACGTATGCAATTGGCTACGTTTTGTGCGGATGGTTTATGGATGCGGTGGGGGTGTGGTTGGGTTTTGCCGTTACCGTCGTGATATTCAGCGCTGCCGAAATGGGCATGGCGTTCAGCAGTACGGTGCTGGCCTTTATCGTTATTCAAGGAATCATGGGTGTGGCACAGGGAGCCAATTTCCCTGGCGCGATCAAGGCGGTGGCACAATGGTTCCCCAGAAAGGAGCGGGCATTGACCACTGGATTATTTAATGCCGGCACCAGTATAGGGGTGGTCGCCGCGCCGATTCTCGTCAGCTTGACCGTGGCTCGGTTTGGCTGGCAATCCGGCTTTGTGACCGCTGGTCTGGTAGGAATCGTATGGGTGGCGTGGTGGCTATGGCGTTATCGGGACCCGGATAAAAACCCCCATGTCACATCCGGAGAATTAGCCTACATCCGCAGCGATGCATCGGAAAAGCTGAATAAAATTCGATGGGCGAACCTGCTGAAATACAGGCAGTCATGGGCGTTTATCATCGCCACGGTGTTCACCAGTCCAGTGTGGTGGTTCTGGCTCTTTTGGATTCCCGGCTTTCTCAACGAAAAATTTCATATCCATATCAAACAGATGATTCTACCGATGGTGGTTATTTATGGCATGGCGGATCTGGGCAGCATCGGCGGCGGAGGGCTTTCAAGTTGGCTCATAGCACGCGGATGGTCGCTGAACGCGGGCCGAAAAACCACCATGCTCATCTGCTCGCTATTGGTGGTTCCGGTATTTGCTGCCGCATGGGTTAATAATTATTTGCTGGCGTCCATTTTCATAGGCCTCGCCTGTGCCGGCCATCAGGGCTTTTCCGCCAACCTCTACACCATGGCGTCAGACACCATGCCAAGCAAGGTTGTCGGATCGCTGGTCGGACTTGGAGGCTTTGTGGCATCACTTGTCTCGGTATACGTTTCCGTGGGCGTGGGGTGGTTCTTAAAGGTGACTCATGATCAGTATATTGCCCTGTTCTTCATCGCCGGTGGGGCCTATCTGGTGGCGCTGCTTGTCATTCACCTCTTTATCCCCCGCTGGGAGTCTGCGGCTGAAGTGATGGGTAACATTGAGACGCCCCAACCACTGACGGCGTAAGGAAATGCGGTGCCAGAGTATGCTGAGTAAAGTGGCAAAGTGCAAATGCTGTTTCCGGCTGATTAACAGGAGGCCCTGACAATGGATAAAACTAAACCTTACGATCCCGCCCGTGAACTGGCGCAAATGTCCCTTACCCATGAGGCCAAACCCGGGCGTGCTGTGTTGCCGCACGAATTGGCTCAGTGTGTGCGGCAGGTGTGTGAACGCCAATCGGTGTGGGATATTCATACGCATCTTTATCCACCTGCTTTTGGTACGCCGAATCTGAATTTTTCATCCAAAACCGACCCCCAAGGGCTGCTGCTTTTTGGTATGGATGAACTTGTGACGTATCACTATCTGGTTGCAGAGCTGTTTCGCTATATTCCACCATCCAGACTGACGCACGGGCAGTTCTGGAAGCTGACCAAGAGGGAGCAGGCCGACCTTATCTGGAAAACGCTTTTTGTCGATCGCACGCCGCTCAGCGAGGCCTGCTGCGGGGTTATCACCACGCTGGAGAAGTTGGGACTCGACCCAAATGAGCATTCACTGGAACCCTACCGAAACTTTTTTGCCGAACAGGATCCGGATTCATACATTGATCAAGTCATGCGGCTGGCAAATATTTCCGTGATTACCATGACCAACGCTATTTTCGACCTCAACGAAAACCACCGCTGGCTCTCGGGTGAAGTGCCTGCTGATGCCCGTTTTAGAAGCACGCTGCGCATTGACCCGCTGGTACGCGATTTCAGCAGTGCGGCCCAACAGTTGAGCGCCTGGGGTTATCCATGCAATGCGATACCGGACAATCGGACGTTGGATGAGGTAAAGCGATTTATTAACCATTGGATCGATCTGACCCGGGCGGTCTATGTGGCCTTGAGCCTTCCTCCGGAATTTGAATTTCCCGCTGCCGACGCGACTGCTGGGTCGTCCGCTGGCCTGGCCATTCTTGAGAAGGTCATCATACCCATCTGTGCCCATCGCCGCTTGCCTCTGGCATTGATGATCGGCTCGCGCCGACAGGTGGTGCCGTCGCTTCGTGATGCGGGGGATATGGTGGGTCATGGCCATATCGATGCGGTGGTTAATTTATGCCGCCTGTACCCTCAGAATAAATTTTTGGTGACGATGCTATCGCGGGATAATCAGCATGAATTATGCGTTGCGGCACGCAAATTTAATAACCTGATGCCTTTTGGCTGCTGGTGGTTTGTAAACACTCCCAGTCTGATCGACGAGATAACGATGATGCGTCTGGAATTGCTGGGAACCAGCTTTATCCCTCAGCATTCCGACGCGCGGGTTCTGGATCAACTGATTTATAAATGGGATCACAGTCGAAGTCGGATTGCCGGATGCCTGACAGAAATGTACAGCCGGCTTGCACCTACGCGCCGAATTACCAAAGATCAAATTGAAAGTGATGTCAAAGCATTGTTCACGGGTAATGCGGAGCATTTTATCCTGCCATGACAATACTGCTTACCACAACCAGTTTCGCAGACACCCCGGGGCGGAACCAAGCTATTTTGGCCCCGTTAAATTGTGAAGTCATTGGGGTGCCAGATGTCTCCGATGCGTGCCAATCGGGTAGGCTTTTTGGCTATGGTGTCGATACACTGACGCAGGAACCGGTGAAAGCGCCGCATATTTTTCAGACCGTGGATAATATTATGCTCACGCCACACTTTGGCCGCCGTACCTTTGGAAGTGCGGGCCGCCAAGGGGTGCGGGCGGCGAAAAACGCCGTAAACTTTTTCACGGGTCATGCAGACTATATTCAACATAATAAATTTTAGGTAAGTAAAAAATGAGTTATCCGGTAACACAGGAATACATTATTACCGCTGAGGTACACAACCGTATCGTCCGCGCCGCTTACATGCATCGCGGTTATCTGGCCGACGAAGCGGAAATAGCGGCCCGCTTCAGTGAACGCACCGCACGACATGGCATTAAAACTCACAATGCCATTAAAGCTCTGCATCTGGACGCGCTTTTTGGTTCAGCGGTGGGGGGCTGTAAGCCGGGGGCAGCTATTCAAGAACTTCCCAGTCGCTATTCGGCGGTGGCGCGCTGGAATGCCAATCGCAAACTGGGGCAGGTGGTGGCGGAAAAGGCGATGATGCGGGCGATGGAATTGGCAGATCAATTCGGTGTTGGAACGGTCGTGGTGGATGATGCCTTTCACTATCTGTGGGGTGGCGGGTATGTTATCGACGCCGCTCGGAAGGGGTACATTGCCTATACCAACTGTACCGCTGCCCTAGCCGAGGTTGTGCCGTTTGGCGGTAGGTTTCCCACGCTTGGTACCAACCCGCACTCGTGGGCGTTTCCCACGACCGACGCCGTCGGGTTCCCCATCTGCATTGATTGGGCGACCAGCACCGTAGCCATGGGGCGAGTGCAGCAGTTTGTACGCGAGAAAAAGCCGCTCGGTGCCGGTTGGGCGGTTGATGCCGATGGTAAGGAAACCACAGATCCCAATCGAGTTGCGGCGCTGCTTCCATTTGCGGGCCATAAAGGCTACGGGCTTTCTCTGATTGATGAACTGACGGCGGCGTTCATCGGTGGATCTCTACCCAGCATTCGCTCTCGACCCACGATGGGCAATCCGTGTGAAAAACATACCTGCTGTTTTTATTTCCAGTGTATTGTGCCCGATGCCTTGGCGTGCGAAGGCTTTGCACTCGGACGCACCATGGCGGAAAACGTCAAGGCCGTGATTGCCGATATCCGCGGGCATGGTAACGATAATGTGCTGCTCCCCGGTGAGCCTGAGGCACGGGCATGGGATCGATCCAGACAACTTGGCGGGTTGTTGTTCACCGGCGCTGAAATTGAGGCTCTCGCTTCCATTGCCGCCGAAGCTGGCGAGTCGTTTGACCGTAGTTTAATTGCACCCGTACTGGAGAAATAATGTCATTTGGACCGCTGGATGTTAAAGGCAAAGTGGTGTTGGTAACCGGTGGTACCAGTGGCTTGGGCCGCGCGGTAGCACTGGGTTTCGCTCAGGCTGGCGCCAAGGTGGCGGCCGCGTCATCTAATCCGGATAAGGTTGCTGCTATCGCCAGCGAACTTGCTGCGTTCGGATCCCATCATCACGCCGCCACACTGGATGTAACCGATCCTGATGCCGTCCGCTCATTTTTCCAGGGTATAGCGGAAAAATATGGTCGTATGGATAGTCTGATTCATGCGGCCGGTGTCATGAAACGGGGCCTGGCGGTTGACCTGTCCGTTGATGATTTTGAGCGGGTGCTGAAGGTGAATCTTACCGGCAACTTCATTGCAGCCCAGGCAGCCGGGCGGATCATGCTTGCCCAATCGCCCGATCGGATGGGCATCCGTGGATCGATCACCAGTATCGCATCGCTTTCATCCTTCGTATCATTTTCTGAGGTGATTGCTTATTCGGTGTCCAAGTCCGGTGTCAATGGCATTACGCGAGGATTAGCCAATGAATGGACACCGCGCGGTGTGCGAGTCAATGCCATCGCCCCCGGCATATTCCCAACCGAGCTTAACCGCCAACTCATTGATGGAACGCCACGAGGTCAGTGGCTAAAAGCCCATACCCCCGCTGGCCGTTTTGGCAATGCTGACGAAATTATCGGACTGGCTATTTATCTAGCCAGCGACTCCGCCAGTTTCACCAGTGGTCAGACGATTGCAGTTGATGGCGGCTTCCTAGCCCGTGGCGTCTGATGCATCGCAGCCGTGCTATTACTTGGACAGACTCCTATGGCTAGGTACAGGCGACAATTGGCGAATTTATTCCTATAATGACGTGCAGGTCGGGTCGGAGGGCGAAGCTGCCGAGGGCCGGCGATGGCCGGATGGGCGGCTGAGCTTTTTTACCGACTTCAAGGTGGGCCGGGACGCTGAATAGGGATTCAGTGTGGTCCATCTGCGGTGATTGTAGAGTATCAGGTGGAGGAGGCGCGGATGCCTCCGAGAATTTTAGTCGTCGAAGACTATCCGGATCTGGGCGATTTGCTTTGTCAGATTTTGCAGCGTGGTGCAATGACGCCGTCGCTCTCATCGAGCGGACGTCAAGCTGTAGAGATGGCTGCGGCGCTCGCGCCAGATGTGGTGCTGCTGGATTTGATGCTGCCGGATATCAGCGGATTGGAAGTTTGTGGCCGGCTTAAATCTAACGCCGCCACGGCCAATATCCCCATCCTTTTTATAACCTGTGCCGAGAACGAAAATTGCGCCAGAGATTGTTACCGCTACGGCGCCTTTGACGTCCTGCGCAAGCCGTATAATCCGCAGCGTGTCGTCCAGACAGTTTTTGCGGCGATGGAATGGGCACGCAGTCAAAAAATGGCGCCCGCGTCGGGTGAATTTCAACTTGATGCATCGGAACCGCAGGGGGCAGCTCGCGGTATGGAAGAAATGTTTCACCGCATAAATCAGTCGCCCACATTATTCGCCCGCTTGCACGAGCCAATGGTAAAAGCCCTTGGCTCTTTTTTTTATCCGCAGGATATAGCGGCCGCCGGTTTACCCTCGCATCTTGGCGTCTCGTATCAGATCATATCGAGAGATCAGCACGAGGGGGCTGAATTCAAATTGCACTTTCATTGGACACCCAGTGAGCCATCGGCAGGAAGATCTTGGTTTACCTTCCGCAAGAAAGAAGATATGGCACCGGTGTGGCTCCAGAATATGGTGCGTTCGCTGGGCGGTCGTTTTGAATCAATTGAAAATGGAAATGTCGAGATTCTCTGCGATGGGTCGCCGTCTCCCTTGTCCACCGACGGAGCAGCACCTTCATCAATCTCTGCCAATAATCCCTCGCATGCTTGACAGAGCGTTGGAGGAGCGGTTTCCCTTTGGGAGTTCTCATGCGGATAGGTGTGCCTCGCGAAACAAAGCCTGATGAATATCGAGTCGCGCTATTACCGGCAGGAGCAGCGCATCTGGTACGCTTGGGACATGAAATATGTATTGAATCGCACGCCGGAGCCGGAAGTGGCCTTGACGACAGGGAATATATCGGCGCCGGGGCTAAGATCGTGGCTTCGGCGCAAGATGTATGGGAAAATGCAGACCTTATTGTGAAGGTTAAAGAACCGCAGCCGTCGGAATGGAAATTTTTCCGCAGTGGCTTGCGGATCATGACATACTTTCATTTTGCGGCCGAGCGGGCGCTGGCGCAAGCGTGTGTTGATGCAAAGGTCGTTGCGGTTGCCTACGAAACCATTCGCGATGCGCAGGGTTCGTTACCGTGCCTGACCCCGATGAGCGAAATCGCCGGAAAAATGTCGATTCAGGAGGGTGCTAAATATCTGGAACGCCCCATGATGGGCCGCGGCATTTTACTCGGTGGTGTGACCGGCGTAGCGCCGGCGCATGTTGTTGTACTTGGTGCCGGTGTTGTGGGCCACAACGCCGCCCGTGTGGCGGCGGGTCTGGGGGCGCAGGTGACGCTGATGGATGTGAATTTGAATCGCTTGCGCTATATGGCTGACGTGATGCCCGCCAACGTGACAACGCTTTTTAGCGACCAGGAAACGCTTAGAGCCTCCCTTCAAACAGCCGATTTAGTTATTGGTGCCGTGCTGATTCCAGGTGCTCGTGCGCCCCGCTTGATCAGTCGAAATGGCTTGGCCCAGATGCAGCCTGGCAGTGTACTGGTAGATGTCGCGATCGATCAGGGGGGGTGTTTTGAAACCTCGCGTCCCACGACGCACCAATCGCCTGTCTACATTGTTGATGACGTGGTTCACTATTGCGTCACCAATATGCCCGGTGCGGTTGGGCGCACCAGCACTTTCGCTTTATGCAATGCCACTATTGAGTATGTCACGGCTGTAGCAGCGACAGCCGATGCGGCGGCCCTGTCCAACCACCCTCTGGTGGCTTCCGGCGTGAACATCCTTGATGGTCACGTGGTTCACCCGGCAGTCGCTGCCGCACTGAATCAAAAGTAGCACCACCGGCCGGGAATTTACGCCAGTATGATGATTTCAGCGTGGCATGCTAAAATTGGAACGATGAACACAGCAGGTCATGTTGCGATCGACACACACCGCGAACTCAACGCCCCAATTGCGGGAGAACCCGCAGTTACCCCGTCAGGTGAGAAGCCTCACGCACAGGTGAAAATCTTGGTTGGTGACAGCCGCGAGTTGCTTCCAACCCTGCCGGAACAGTCTGTTCAAAGTTGCATTACCTCGCCACCGTATTGGGGGCTGCGCGACTACGACCATCCATCGCAAATTGGAGCCGAATCTTCGCCTGAGCAATACGTGCAGAATTTAGTTGAAGTGTTTCAGCAGGTGCGCAGGGTGCTGAAAAAAGATGGCACGCTGTGGCTAAATGTGGGGGATGGGTATGCTCGGAACGGAGGTACCGGCCATTGTGGCCCAAACGCCATGGTGGGCAATACAAAAAAACTTGTCCAGCGGCGAAACTGTAAAGTTCCGGACTGCTGGGGATTGAAGGATCGCGATCTCATGGGACTACCGTGGCGCGTTGCCTTTGCACTTCAGGCCGATGGCTGGGTTCTTCGGTCCAGAATAACGTGGGTTAAAAAGACCGCCATGCCGGAAAGTGTGCGTAATCGACCGACGAACGCGACGGAAGACATATTCCTTTTCTCGAAAATGCCCACATATTATTACGATTCAAATGGTGTTCGCGAACCGTCGGGTGCTAATTTACGGAACTACTGGATACTCGGCCCTGATATAAGCGGTGCAGGACACCCTGCGGCGTATCCGCGCGAGCTTGTACGACGGTGTATTTTATTGGGCAGCCGCCCGCATGACGTCATCCTAGATCCTTTCGGAGGTTCCGGCACCACAGCCGAAGTTGCCAAAGTACTCCGGCGTAGCGCCATCTTAGTTGAGTTGAATTCCAGCTACGCCAATTTAAGCGAAAAGAGGGTCGGTAATGCCAATCAGGAAAGCCTCTGGGTCTAAAAAATTAATACTCGATTATTTGCTTGCTAACCTCGGCAAGGTAGTTAGCAGTCGGGACATCCAGAAAGCCAGCGGCGGCGCCGCGGAGTGGGCCCGTCGGCTGCGGGAGTTACGTAACGAAGAGGGCTACCAAATCCTATCGCATAAAGACCGGCGTGGACTCAAGCCGGGCCAATATTTGCTTATCACAGGCAAGCGTGCTCCCGCGTTCAAGCGAAACATCTCCAAGGAACTACGCGCTCGCGTTCTAGAGCGCAATGGATTTACCTGTCAATCCTGTGGTTCGGCTGCTGGCGATCCGGATCCGCTTGGCGGCAGCAGAACGGTTCGTTTAACGGTCGGCCATATCCTCGATAAATCAAAAGGGGGTGATGACTCGATGCAAAACCTGCGGGCCATCTGTTCGGCGTGTAACGAGGGTCTGCAAAACGCCTCGCTCGCCAAGCCAGATCGAATATGGCTGCTAACCCAAGTGCGTCGCGCGACCATCGAGGAGCAGAAGGTTTTGCTGGATTGGCTGCTGATAAAGTTCAACCTAGCGGTCAGCCCAAAACCCCCCGCTTAAACCCTTAACATTACCCACATCTTTCATCCGTCGGAGGCAAGGCGGAATCCCTCGACC
>DZDI01000019.1 GCA_022730455.1 Phycisphaera mikurensis
CCTAGGCGATCAGGCCTGCCAGCTTCCACTTTCTATTAACGGCGTCAAGTGATATGATACAAGGTAGCGTATACGCTTGGCCGCCTGCCGCCCTAAGTGCAGCTTGGGGGAACGGCCGGGTGCCAATTCGCGAATGTGATGGTTCGGGGCTTGATTGGCGATGATCGTCGGCCACGGTTGGTGAGCTGATCAGTTTACATGCCGGTCGGTGTTTTGAACCGATTTTGTGGCCCTTGCGTACGAACATGTAGAGGCTGGGTTGTGTTTTAGCCTTTGCACCGTAAGTGCCGATAATACCGCGATAGGTGTCGTCGTAACTGCTTAAGGCTCGGGCGGTGTACTGCCGCGTGGCTATGTGCGGCAGGCAAGCGGGGCTGTGGTAGCGGCCGGTTTTGTAAACGGAGATTTCATGAGTCAGGCATCGACGGCCCACGAGGGCCATGAACATACGCACGACCATTCGCATGGTGAATCTCACGATCACGCCGAAGTTGACGGTATAGGATGTGCATGTGGGCACGATCATGGCGAGGGTGGCCACACCCATGCCGGGGTAGGTTTGAATTTTCAGTTAACGGTTATCGTGCCGGTGACGGTAGCGCTGCTGATCCTCGCGATTATTTTTTATCAATTTCCACATGAAATACCGTTGGCCCGTGCACTGGGTTTCTTGGCGGCATTGATTTCCGGCGGCCCCATCATTTTCTCGGCGGTTAAAGGTTTGGCCAAGGGGCAGACCAATGTGAACGAGCTTGTCGCCATGAGTATCATCGGCGCTATTGCCCTCGGTTGGTTGATTGAGGCGGGGATCGTCGCATTAATTCTGCAGATTGGCGCTTTAATTGAGCAGGTCGCCGCTGAATCAGCGCGTAACGCCATACTGGCTCTGCAAAACTTAGCACCAGTGCATGCCCGCGTTCGCCGGGATGGAGTCGACACCGTCATTGGAGCCGAGCAACTCAAGGTTGGGGATATTCTCGTTGTGCAGCCGGGGGAACGGATCGCTGGCGACGGCGAGGTCATTACCGGTGAAACCAGTGTAGATGAATCGATGGTTACCGGTGAGTCGATCCCTTCGGATAAGGGTGTGGGGGCGACCGTTTTGGCCGGTACCATCAATTTGACCGGTTCGGCGGAAGTGAAAGTGACGCGCATCGGCGAGCATTCAGCCTTGGGTCACACCATAGCATTGGTGCGCCGGGCACAGCAATATCAACCCCGAATTATTCGCGCTGCGGATAAGTTCTTCTCATTTTACACCCCGATTGTGTTGGTGTTGTCGGTGGTGGCGTTTTGGGTCACGCGTACGCCAATGCGCATGGTGACCATGTGGGTGGTGGGTTGCCCGTGCGCCATGTTATTGGCGTCGCCACTGGCCATCATAGTGGCGTTGGCGCGGGCCAGTCGTAGTGGCATTCAGGTAAAAGCCGGTCCGTTTGTCGAGGCATCTGTCCATCTGGATACGGTAGTGTTTGATAAGACGGGCACGCTGACCACCGGCAAGTTTGTTGTCAGCAGCGTGACCCCCGCGCCCGGCGTGACAGCCAACGAGCTGTTGCACTTGGCGGCCACGATCGAAAACCGCAGCTCTCATCCGCTGGCCAAAGCCATCGTCTCTTATGCGCAGGAGCATGGCGTGGCGGTGACACAGGCTTCAGATATTAAAATACTCGAAGGCTTGGGCGTGGAGGCCATGATTGACGGTCGCCGAACGCGGGCCGGATCAATCAAGCTGCTCTCACCAGTGGCGGCTGAGGCCGTTAAATCGCTTGAGACTCAGCAAAGTGAATTGCCATTGGTCCCCGTGTATCTTACCGAGGGCGATCGGCTGATTGGTGCGATCAACCTGACGGACGAAATTCGTCCGGAGGCGCGGCGCACCATTAAGCGCCTGCGCAATTTGGGTATCAAACGTGTGGTGATGATGACGGGCGACCGGCGGGTTACGGCGCAAATGGTGGGCCGAGCTGTCGGTTGTGATGACGTTTACGCAGAGCTCCTGCCGAGCCAAAAGGAAGAATTGGTTCGGCAGTTGCAGCGCGGTGATCATGGCGTGGCCATGATCGGCGACGGTATCAATGATGCTCCGTCGTTGACGGTCGCGACCGTCGGCATCGCCATGGGCATTCACGGTACCGATGCCGCGATTGAAGCGGCCGACGCGATCCTGCTTAAAGACGATTTGACGCGTATTCCGCTGCTGATTTATCTAGCACGTCAAACGCGAGTTGCCATATTTCAAAATCTTGCCTTTGCGCTGGTGTTTGCCGGCGCCGCGGAAGTGGCGGCGGCCTTTGGGCTCTTTGGCCCCGTGGTAGCGGCGGTGGTACATATGATGGCGGTGGTTGTAATTGCGGTTAATTCCGTGCGACTGGCGGGTGATGTGGGGGTGAACCGGAAGCCCTTGCCTGCCAGTGATCCGCTCGATGGGGAATTGGTGATGCCGGAACGTTCATCGGCTCCAGCCCTGCAGCCGGTGGCATGACGGAGCGTGTGCGTCAGAAGTGTTCAAGGATAAAGTTCAAACGATGAATCCTTTCAATAGCCCGGTTAACGTGGTGGTGGCCAATGTCACCTTCTCGGGTGCGGTAATCGACACCATCTGAATGGTGTTCATGCCGAAATCTGAAATTGAGCGTATTGAGGACTGATATTAAGTGAAAAGAGCTGAAGTAGTCGCCTTGTGGGTCGCCATCGGCCTTCTGATTGTCACCGGCATACTGGGCATCGCGGTGTTTCAGTACGAAACCGTCTGCTTTTGGGCAGCCGCCCTAGCTGCTGCCGCCCAGACCCTCATGGCGTTTTTGGCGTGGTGGGGGCTCAGGCTAACCCGGCAACAGCGTGCGCTGGTGGATGAGGTTACCACAAAGAGTAAGTTCACTCCGCTGGCACCCCTTGGTTCGTTCCACATGAGCTATGCGGATGATACCGCTCCCGTCCAGCTCCCCACACAGGAAGTGGAACCGGAAGACATCACCAGTCTGGACACCGGATTTCAGAGGGTCATCATCGGCTTGTGTGCAGCGGTATTTTTTATCATTGCCGCCATCATTGGTTACATGGTGTGGAAGGATTTTTCCGCCGTCATGCCGGGTGCACCCATTGTCATTTCCCCGCGGCCGATGGATCCCGGTGCAGTGGTGGCGGCCGTCTTCGCCCTGCTGGCCTATCTGCTTATGGCCTCATTCTCACGGGTGGATCGGCGTACCGAGGGCTTCGGCGAGGCATCCAACGGTATCGTCATTCTGGGTATACCCGGGGCGGTTGTACTGTTCGGCGCCATCATTGCGGCGTGGGCCGATACATCGTACGCCACTCAGGCGGCGGCCCTTTTTATTGCAGCAGTTCTTGCGCTTCAGGGACTGGAGCTGCTGATCAATTCGCTCAAATCGATGGGGTCAATAGAGGAACTGGAGCAGACCGGTATTGATCTGCAACAGATGCCTCTGGTGCCGTTGATATCCAGTGGATGGATCGTCGGCCTGCGGGTATTGATGGCCGAAAGTGTCGGCAGTACCCGGCAGGACTCGACATCGGTGAAGATATTCGCACGGTTATTGCCGCGAATCGCCATCGCGGCGATTCTGTTTTTGATTGTGTTAAGCACACTGCGCGTAGTGCCGGTCGGTGATGTTGGCATTCGTGAGCGCCTGGGTGTTACGACGGCGTACGACCTTCAACATCCGCTGCCGGCGGGTTTGCATATCATGTGGCCCTGGCCCATTGATAAATTATCATTAGTTCCAACTGAGAAAATTCATAGTGTGGTGGTCGGCACTGAAGAGGCACATAAATCTAAACTTGGGGAAAGCGTGTTTTCCTTCTGGTCGTCGCATAAATCCAGACCGGGGCATGAATTTGTAACGGGGGATGTGGCCAGCGGCGGCAATACTTATGTGAACGTGCAGGTGCGAGGTAAAAACACCGGTATTCCGGGCCAAAAAGTCCGCATATCTACGGCCTCACAGCTCTTGGACGGTTTTGTGGCGGCGTGGTGGCGCGTAAAAAACCCCGGGCTGTTTTTTCATAATGTAGAGAACCGCAACATTATAGAATACGGTGGTTCGGCGGGCCTTGGCCGTACGCCCCATTCGCTTCCAATGGATCAGGTTCTGACGCATCAGATGCTGTTGGGCGCTATTACGCGCGTATTTGCCCGTCACTCGCTGCACCAAATTTTGGAATCGGAAACACCCAAGGTCGTTGCCGAAATCAAGGCGTATATGCAAACACGGCTCGATGCCATGCAGAGCGGCATTCAAATATTGAACGTGGATATTAAAGACCTGCATCCGCCAGATGGCTTTGGTGGTTATCGCAGCCCGCGTACGGGGCGTCTGATTCCCGGTCCAGCCCGCGCCTTTGAGGAAGTGGTCAGCGCCCGCGAGGAGAAACATAGCCTGATTCAAAACGCCAAGATGATGGCATTTCAGGATGTAGCCATCGCCAATGGCGAGGCGCAAGCGATGGTATCCGATGCAGAGGGTGCGGCCGCCAAGAAAGTTAACGCAGAAAAAGGCTTGGCGAAGGCTCTGTTGGCGGAATCGGGGGCCTTCGCTAAAGCGGGTGGAGCGGCCCGCGTGTGGGCATTTTACCGGACGATGGGGGAGGTCTTCCCGCAGATCAGCAAAGTGATTCTTGGCCCGGGGACATTAGCCCCTCGTATCTGGCAGTTGGGGCATACTCACGCCCAGATGCCGCTTGCGCCGCCAACCGCAGCGGGCGCGGTTAATTCCGGGCTTAATCCGCCGAATATTTCTGGAGCTATGGGCGCGTCGCCCCAGCAGCAGTAGTAGTTTGTTTTAAATGGATTTTGAAACCCATTGGGGCGGTGATGGTCTCCGCTCCGGAACTTGTAAAGAGGCTCACCCCTATGCGTAAAATCATTGTCGGTGTTTTTCTGTTTGCCGTTATAGCCATTATTGTGCTCGATACCTGCACCTTCGTCTCTAAACCGTATCAAAAGGTGCTTATCAATCGCTTTGGAAAAATTATCACCCACCCCACCCGGATCTGTTACAACTGGTATCTGTGCTGGCCGACAGATAAACTCATCCGCCTCGACATGCGGATGCATCTTTACCAGAGCAATAATCGTGAAGTGACAACGTCCGATGGTGAACCAATCACCATCCGTACTTATGCTTTGTGGAAAATTATTGACCCGCGCCTCTACTATGAGAAATTGCCTGGTGGCACGCCTGAGGTTCAAAATTATCTGGATCAAAAAATCGAAGGCACTGTGTTGACTGTGATGGGGCAATACCCGCTGGGTGCCATGTTCAATGTGGAGCGGCAAAAACTGCGGATGCACCAGGCAGAACGTAGCATTCGCAATGAGGTCAATGTCAAGCTCAAACCGCTGGGGATCTCGGTCAAGGCGCTTGGATTTTCACGTATGACTTTTCCGCCGACGGTTGCGATGGCGGTATACCATCACATGAGCGCCGAGCGCGAAAAAATAGCGCATAAATATCTCAGTCAAGGCGCCAGTCAGGCCACCAGCATTGTGGCGGCCGGAAGAGCCAAAGCCACGGAAATCCTCAGTGAAGCGGAAAAAGCCGCCACGGAACTTCGCGGCAACGCGGACGCGCAAGCGTACAAAATCATTGGCGATGCACAGACGACTTCGCAGGCGCGGCGCTTTTACCGTTTCTACAAATCGATGGAATTGTTCAAGCGTTCCATGGGAGAAAGTACCTATTGGATACTTTCTCCGAACAATCCGGTTGTGGCACCGCTGTTCCAGCAATTGCAGGTTATCGAAAAACACACCGCGACACACGCCGGCAGCGCACACTGAAACCCGGTGAATTTGAAAAGGGATGCAGTCAATTATGACGGATGTTCAAGAACCTGTGACAATCACTTCGGCTTCCTCCCGGTCGCTGAATGTTTTGAATGATGAATCGTCATCAATAGGCGGTAGTCGATGGTTTTCCGCACAGTACACGCTCATCTATTTTTTGATTGGTGTGATCATCATCTGGATCCTCAGTGGATTCTATCAAGTTGGTGCGGGCGAAGTCGGTGTGGTCGAACGCCTCGGGCAATACCTTACGCTGCCCAGTGGCCAGCCGGAACTTGCAGAGCCGGGTCTCCACTACCACTTGCCGTGGCCCATCGATCGGATCCATATCATCCCGCTGAATCATGAACATCTGCTGGAAGTGGCCGACTTTGATGCGCCACCTACCACGTACGCCAGCTTGAAGAAAAAATATATGCGGCAGGGTATTCCGCGCCGCGAGGTGGACGCCATTTTTGATCCTTATTTAATCACCGGCGATAAGAACATCCTGCACGCCAAAATATCGGTTCAATATGAAATTAACAATCCAATGGAGTATCTGCTGGCGGTGTATCAGCCCCCTCACGAGCTGCGCGGGTCGGCACGCGATGCCACTATTCGTATGCTTGCCAGCCATGAGCTCATTAGCGAATTGGCCCACGACAAGGTGGATCAGGCGCTTTATAACAAGCTGGTCGTACAGCAGCAGTTATCGAGCCAGAACCCGGCCAATGACGGCGGATTGCAGGCGGCGGTGAATAAGGCCAAACTCGGTATCACCATCAAACGGGTTCAATTGGAATATGTCCACTGGCCCCGGGCGGTCAATGCAGCATTCACGGCGGCGCTGACGGATCGGCAGGAAGAGGCGTTGGTTGTGCAGGATGCGCTGCGACGGGCCGATACCGCAGAAACCGAGGCATTGGGTAAAGCACAGGCGATAGTTTCGACCGCTAAAGCAGCCGCCAATCGTACGGTGAGCCAGGCCTCGGCTGAAGCACAGAAGTTTGAAAGCGCATACCGTCAATATCAAAAACATCCGCGGGTAATTTCGCTTAAAATCATCGCCGATACGCTGGGGAAAGTTATGCAGAATGCCCGGCGAGTGTTTTTTGTTCAACCGGGGCAGCGAATGCTGCTTTCATTGCCGCCGCCACCGAAAAAGGCATCGGCGGTTGTGACGCTGCAGCCCGGCAGTTGAAGGCACCTGAAGGGTGGCTGGTCTTAGTTCGCCTCGTGGTTTTTTGGAGATAAGTGTTAATGGTTGCATCCGGACTTGCCATCCTGACTAGGCAGTTAACTAAAATTTATCCGGGTTTTTGGAAAAGCCAGCAAGTTGCGGCTTTGACCGACCTGAACCTTGCAGTGGAACGCAGCCAGATATTCGGTCTCCTGGGGCCGAACGGCAGCGGCAAAACTACCACGATCAAGCTGCTGCTGGGTTTGATTAACCCAACGGCCGGTGATGCGCTGGTCATGGGCAAGCCGGCGGGCGATCAAGATACACGCCGTGTGATTGGCTATCTGCCGGAAGAAAGCTATCTGTATCGCTTTCTTAATGCCCGGCAAACCCTTGACTTTTATGCCCGCCTTTTCAATATGAACCGAGCCCAGCGCCGGCGAGCGGTTGATTATTACCTCGATTTCGTCGGTCTTGACCCGGCTGTACGATCACGTCGTATCGGCACCTACTCCAAAGGGCAGGCCCGCCGTGTTGCACTGGCGCAGGCATTGCTTAATAACCCTGACCTAGTCATTATGGATGAGCCGACTTCCGGCCTTGACCCGGTGGGCATGCTTGAAATTAAAAATATGATCGTGCGCCTTAAAGAGGCTGGCAAAACGGTGTTGCTGTCGAGCCACCAGTTGGCCGATGTGGAAGATGTGTGCGATCGGCTGGTTATTTTGTATCGTGGCCGCGTTGAGATTCAGGGCACCCTCAATGAGCTGCTTGAAGTGAAGGATACGTTTCAGCTTGAGGCCCGCGGAGTAACGCCGGAAATCCAAGCCCAGTTGATGGAAATAGCCCAGCGCAACGGCCTGACGGATGTTCGCACCGGTCGCCCGCGCGTCCGGCTTGAAGATATTTTCAAAAACCTTGTGGATTCCAAACGTACAACTGAACGCCGTAAAGGCTAAACGGAGTGCGAATGCACCATTCATTTAACTACATGTCGCTGGTGGCCGACGCGGTCATCATCATCGTGCTTGTGGCATTTATTCTCTCAGCATTTCGGGACCTTGCGCGTATCGGTACCGGCATCAGCCGCGCATGGGCCGTAGGCCGCATTGCATTTATCGAGGCGTGGCACAACCGCATGTGGGCAATACCCATCGTATGGCTGGTGATTTGCCTGATTCTGGGATTTACCATCGTGCGCGGGTATACCCCCGGCAGCGAGGTGAGAGTCTATCTGACCATTTTTATCCGTGCCCAGGAAATAATCCTGCTGCTTTATCTAGGCATACTGGCGTGCCTTTCGCTGCCACGCGAGCGCGAGCGCAAGACCCTCATTACCACCGGTTCCAAACCTGTCACGCGGCTTGAATTGCTGCTGGGAAAAATCATAGGCCTTGGGGCCGCTGCCCTAGTGATGCTGCTGGCGATGATGTTATGCACCTGGATTTTTATGAAAGTAGTCGATCACCGGATTCGTTCCGATGCCATGGCTATGTATAAAACGGAAAAGGACCATTACGACGCGCTGGCGCGCCATGTACCACCTGATTTTGGCCTGCTCTATACCGCTAAACATGGCGTACTCCAAGCTCAGAACTATATCACCGGCACTCTGCGGATCGCCGGCCTTATCAGCTATCTTCATAATCCGCCAATACGGTATATGAAGGGTGGCAGCACTGAAAAAGTCTACTTCGAGTTTCCATCCATACCGGCTAATGTGAATTATCAGCCCGATTTTCTGTTCCGTTTTAGACTTCTTCCCCTCGGGCATCCCGCTAAGATTCATATAACAGCTATTCAGCGCGACAATCCGATGCTCACGGAAGAAGCCACTGTAAAACTCAACGCGAGTGGTGAGGCGGCGTGGACGCCGAAGCATCCGTTTCGATTTTTCAGTTACACCGATCCGCAAACCGGTAAGGTATTCAATCCCGGACCGGTGGTGCTGAGGGTCTCGTGTCCCACTTTCCACGTCTATTTGCAAATTGGTGATGGTACGAGTCTCTCCAACGCCAGTTGCATTGTCACCGGCGTCAATGCCGCCATGCTGCATCAGCACGGGATTGATTACATTTTACCCAAACCCACCCCGATCATCACCGGGTTCAAGTCCAACGGTTGGCAGGAAATTACCGGTCCGGGCAAAACAGGTCGTACCCCGCCGGAAGTTGCTTCGTGGGAATTCGCCCATCTTAACCCTTTAAATATTCCAACCGATAAAGGTGATAAATTCACCGTGCACCTCATCTGCGGCGTTTCTAAGGAGACCAACGAGGCGATTCCTACCTGGGTCGCGTTGGTGGCCTATTCACGGGATGATCCATCCAATCCCGTAAAGATGCTTCAACTCCACATCAATGAAAAGCGTGTTACCGATGTGCACCTGCCACGACGGCTGCTGGACGGGAGTCCGTTAATTATAAATCTCAGCAGCATTGTCCACGGCCATTGGCTTAAAATCCGCACCAATTCGGTACGGATTATGCAAAAACCTTCAACGTTCATCGGCAACCTTTTCAAGACAGAGCTGATCGTCTTTTGTGAAGTGATCCTGCTGATTACCATTGGCGTGGTATCGGGTACCGCATTGGGGTGGCCCGTGGCGTTGCTGACGACTTTGTCCTGCTACGTCCTTGGCAACCTTTTCCATTTCGTGAGTGAACTGGCCAAAGCCAATGGATTTGAACTCCTCAATGTCGTTCAGATGCATCGGCTCCAAGGCGTGTGGTATTATCAGTTGGGGTCATTTGTCAGCGGTGTAATGGTGCATGTGCTTGAGATATTGGTTTATTTATTGCCGAATTTCACTCGCTTTTCGCCATTGCCGTATATCACCGCGTCGCGCAACATGCCGTGGCTGTTTCTGGCACAGAATATTTTTGCCGCAATTATTTCGATCATACCGGCCATTGCGTTCGGTTACATTGTAATGCGACGAAGGGAGCTTTCCTGATGCCGGATTTAACACCCACAACCCTGCCTCCATCCGGTGGACCGAAGACGAACCTTCGTGCCCGGCTGAAAAGCCAGGCACGGCGCGATCAACTTATCTGTCTGGCGATCGCCGTGGTTTTAATCGGTGGCATTTTTTTTCTTCAGCCTGCGCTTAAGAATCGACGTGCGCACCTCGTGCAATCCAGCGATAAGAGCATTGGCCAGTTGCTTCTGACATTTCCGCGATTGGCATTGGGCGGCTTCCGTGGCGTATTGGCGGCGGTTCTGTGGGAGAACGCCGAACATGACAAAAACGTTCAAAAATGGCGTCCCCTTGAAACCGATTACAACGCCATTGCCGCCATTGAGCCCTATTTTGCCTCAGACTACATTTTCAACGCTTGGAATATGTCGTACAACTTATCCGCGCAGTATCACGGATTGGGTACCAAATATAAATGGGTTCTCGATGGCCTAGTGTATCTGTACAAGGGCGAACACTACGTCCCCGACAACGCCAATATCATCATGAACGAAGGCAATGACTTCTTCCTCAAGCTTGGTACCAGCTTTGAGCGCAAATATTACTGTGCCCGCTGGCGGTATGACATCGCGCATCTCTATCGCTACAAGCCCGGCCAGAAAGGGGCGCATTTTGGCACTCTGCCGGAAGTCTATTTCATCGTCCATCAACCGGAATTTAAATGTAAACTTCTGCCACCGCTCAATGGGCACGGCCCGCTGGGGCATGGGGTAAAAGTCGGAAAAATTCATTATCGGTACGGTCTAAGCGTATTTTACTTTGCCTGGGTGGAATATGGCCGCGCTATGCATCAGCCCAAACTGCCCACCGATTCCGGGATTGAGGTATTGGACTCGTGGCAGCCCATGGCCCTGCGTCTGTGGTGCCGCGACGACATCTATTACGCGCAGCGCCTTACCAATCGCATTTTCAGCCAGCCGGAAGGCAAAATGCTGAGGCGGTTTCCAGCTCGCGTGCGTAATATTCTGGATTGCTACCGCAATGTGGGCATCAACGGGCCACGCGACATCAAAGAATGGCACGCGTACCTGCAAAAATATCCCGACCAATACAACGTTCACCACCAGCATCTTTTGGAAACGCGTTATTTCATGGCGCTGGCGCTGGCGGAAAAAGCCATGTTTCAGGGATTGGTAGCGTGGCAAAATAATAACCGGAAATTCCGGTTGGGTGATACGGCCGACCGTTATTTTCTGCTGGCCATCAGCCGCTTCAAGCAGGCCATGATATCCTTTCATACTTATTTGCATTATGCCTACCCGCGTACAGCCGGTTTCCCCAAGGGCATGGGACGCGGTGGACAGATGAGATTTATGCGCGCTATGGAAGCACGGATCGCCGGTATTAAGAGTTTTCGGATTGCGGCCCAGCGTGGCACACCCAATTTGAGCTTCCTGGATCCGGTAACACTTTCCGATAGCGATTGATTGCGGTTTGAGAACTCAGCAATCACCGCAGGTCAGACGCACAGCATCAATCCTTATACCGGCGATGCATCTGAACCTCGGTGGAAAAAGTTCCGTCCCCGGTCGCCGTCAATCTTGGGCTGCATAGGTCGGAGTGCTGGTTATCGGAGGCGGCTGCCGTATGAGCATACGGGTATGGGAGTGCGAGAGTCGCCAATGGAGCTAAAACCATTGAACGGGCGCGCAAAATTGGCCAGTTGGGGTTACAATCGATTTGTAGATGGTGGTCGGTCAATGCGTTGTGGCTTGACGCGGCATGGTTTCTGCGGTTTATTACCGGGGAGTTGGTATCGACGGCGAGTGGTGGATTTGTGGACGGCTATTCCAGCGTAAGAGTCTCAAGTCCCGCGCGAATCGAAAGTCAGTCGGGGCATCCATTGCTGAATTGCAAGTCCGAACGGATCGCCTGGAGTGAGATTGGGGCATAAGTTTTGAGGCTATCCTCGTAAGTAATTGCGTTGGGGATGGCCGGTTGGTGTTTGTCGGAGGTTACTATGCCGCGAACGCAGCTAGCGTGGGGTATAGATGTAGGAACAACCGCGCTCAAGGCTGTTCAATTGCGCCGCGATGGAGACAAGGTCTACCTCGAGGCCATAGAGATCATTGAGCACAGCCGATTTCTGACCGAACCCGACGTTGATCAAAAGGAAACCGTCCGCGATACGCTATCCAAGTTTCTCGAAAAGCACGTACTGCGTGGGCAAGAAGTCTATGTTGGGTCGTCAGGGGCGGCGAGTTTCTCGCGATTTGTCAAACTTCCTCCAGTTGAGCCACGAAAAATTCCCGACATCGTCCGTTTTGAAGCCATCCAGCAGATTCCTTTCCCGCTGGATCAGGTTAATTGGGGCTATCACAGCTTTCGTAACATCGACAGTCCCGACGTTGAAATTGGCATCTTCGCTATCAAAACTGAGCTGGTTACCAAACTTCTGGCTGACTTCCGGGCGCTTGGCATCACGGTGCATGGTGTGCAGATTTTGCCGCTGGCTGTTTGTAATGCCATGTTGTATGAGGGGCGCGGCGGTGAAAAGAGTGCCATTGTCATGGATGTCGGTGCGGACCACACCGATTTAATCATCCTTGACCAGGGCCGATTGTGGCTGCGCAATATCAACATTGGCGGCAATACCTTTACTGAAGCCTTGACAAAAAATTTCCAATTGCCTTTCGCCAAGGCTGAAAATTTGAAAAAGAATGCGGCCACCAGCAAGTATGCCCGCGAGATATATCAGTCGATGCGTCCGACTTTTTCTGATGTGGTGCTTGAGGTGCAGCGATCCATCGGGTACTACAACAGCAGCCATCGAGAAAGTCGCTTGGAGCACGTTGTGGGGCTTGGTGGCGGCTTCAAACTTTCCAACATGCAGAAATATCTGACTCAAAATTTGAGTATGGATGTTCAGCGGCTGGATAATTTCAACAAAATTGAGGCCGAATCCCGTATCGCTGCCGGGTTAAGCGAACAGGTGCAGTTGCTGGCCGGTGCGTACGGGCTTGCCTTGCAGGCCGTCGGTTTGGGCACGATCAATACCAATCTGTTACCGCCGGAAATAGCGCGGCAGATGCAGTGGAAAAAGAAGACGCCATGGTTTGTCGGAGCGGCGGCGGCGGTCGTGGCGGGTAGCCTGGTTGCCGGGGCGAAATATTATCTTGATGCCAGCAGCTTTGCGGCGAGCATGCGACCGAGCCGCCAAACGATTAATAAAAAGCGACTGGAGAGCGCCAACGGGTGGCAACAGGCTTACAATTCGATCAGCAATACGTATCTTCAAAATCGGTCTAAAATCAGTTCAATTCTGGGTTTGACATCCGATCGATTCTTGTGGCCCAAAATGCTAAATTGCCTGTACGATGCACTACCGCAAGTGGGCGCAGGCACGGAGGCGACCGGTCGGCCGGCCAAGTCGGCAGCGAAAGGTTCGGCATCAGCACCTGCTAGGATCATGATACAGTCCATCAGCAGTAAATATTCTCCAATGTTGTCATTCGGTCACCGCAGGCAGAATTTAGGGGCGGCTCCGATGCCGCAAACTTTTGGACCGCGCGGTACGCCTCCCGGGCATTTGGGTATGGGTGGACCGGGCTTTACAGTCACCATTACAGGTTACACTGCCGTTTCCCACAGCGATTTATACTTGGTGCTGCAGAATTACCGCGATCGGCTCCGCAATATCGCAACTGAAAAAGGCAAGCAGCCCTTTTATATTGTGATACCGCGCAACGACCTGGAATACGGGGAAATTGGCCGTGCTGGAGCCAGTTCAACCGCTGGATTTATTCCGTGGGGGAGCCAAACGGGACCGTTTGCAAATGTATTTATGGACAAGTTCATGCCGCCGCAGGCAAAAAATAAGACGCGCCGGAGCGGCAGCTTTCAAAACAATTTCGGCGAACTGCAAAATGGTGCACCACCGCGAAATTTCACTCCTCCCGGCCTGCCCGGTTTCAACGGTATGCCTGAGATCCCTGGTGCACCGGGAGGGTTTGGTGCGACCTTTAACAGTGGCCAATCCAACGAAACGCAATCGCTGGGAATGATTAATCCGGATACGAAAGAGTCACTGGATGGGGCGTGGGCGTTCCGGCTCAGGATACTTATTTTCCTGAAGAGGTGATGAGACATGTTGGCCGATTGGTATGACAGTAGATTACATGCGAATGTATTGCACGAGTGCGGTATAAGAGCAAATCGCCTGCGTTGGCGATCACGGAGACCGAAATGAATTTCATCAAGTCCAATATCATTCCGATTATCTGTGCGGTCGTTGTATTGCTGGCGATTGTGGCACTGTTTTATCCCATCGGGAAAAATGCAAAGCAGCTGAAAAAGAAAATGCGTCAGGCCCTTTCCAAGGTTGCCACTGCCAAAAACCTATCCGTAAACACGGTACACATCCCCGGTGAGCCGGTGTATCATGGCCCCATCGTCCCGGCCGTCATTAAAGCAAAGAAGTCTGTTCAACAGCATCTGGCCTCGCAGGTTCAGGAAATCGAGCGCTTGTATGCTGCGCTTAACGCCCATGGGCGGGTTGTCTATGTATCGCAAAATCGGGTGGTCCCGTTGTTGGGAAACCATCGTCTCGGAAGCAATATCCTGCCGCACATTCCTCGCAATTTAGTCATCCGTGGTGATTTTCGCAGGGCTTATTTGGGATTATTTGCCCCGCGCGGCAAAAACACCTATTCATTTTTCCACCAACTGGATGCGGCTTCCCCTCCATCCTCCAAAATCATCGCCCGGGAAGTGCAAAAACGCCTTCGTGCAATTGAGGCCTCCTTGCCAGAAAACAGTAACTCCAGCAGCCGGAGCGGCGTACCACATCGGCAGCGTCAGTCGCTGATCAGACAAATTACGCAAAAATTGGTATATGATACTGCGCTGCACTGTCGTATTTACGCCAGCCCCACATCCTTTCAGATGCAAAGTGGACTCATGAGTGGAGAGCCGCTCCCTCATTCAACACTGGTGTATCAGGGCGTTGTGGATTCGTGGCTGGAGCAGGATGTTGTCAATGCCATCAATCAACTCAACGGTACCAGCACCGACGTTGCGACCGCGCCAGTTAAACGGCTGATTAATGTTTACATTGGCGCTGGCGCCTCCGCCGAAATGAACAGCTCCGGCGGGCGTCAGCGGCAAGCGGGCGCTTTGTTCCTGACCGCGCACCATTTGTCGGGTTCGTCCTCGTCCAGTCCTGCGTTTAGTCCACCGGGTATGCCCGGCATGGCGCCAGGCGAGCCGAATTTTCAGCCGCCGCAGATGCCGGGGTATATGCCGTCATACACGCCCGGCATCTCGGCTGTCACGAATGCAGGGCCGGAGACGCCCGTCACCCATCTGACCAGCAATAAAAAATTCCAAGTGACGATGATGGCTGTCAGCGTTGACATTGTACCGTCTGAACTTAATGCATTTATCAACGCGCTTTATCGACAGAACATCGGGTATACGGTGTTGAATTTCGATCTGCACACGGTGGATCCGATCAATGCGCTCACCAGTGGCTATGTGTTCGGCAAGACGCCTGTGGTGAGAGCCGACATTTTGCTGCAGGTGATTTTCCTGAGCTCCTGGAATAAAAAAATAATGCCCCGCCAGTATTTGCAGGAGTTGGGCTTGGCGTCGGCGAAACCCCGTTGAGTGTGGTACCCGGCGGACCGTGCTGGTTAAAGGACATGCGGATATGAAAAATAAAGCCATGGAATTTGCTGAACGGCATGTTGAAAAGGTGGTGTTAGCCGCGGGCATTGTTTTCGCCGGCTGGATGGTGTATCACAATTTTGTTGCCAGCCCCAATTCGGTTCGTTTAAACAATGGTAGCGGCCCTATGGTGGCGCCTGCAAAAGTTGGATCGAAAATAACCGAGGCCGTTAACAATCTGTGGCATCGGATTAAGCGCGCTGAAAAAGTGACTTTCAATCATATCCACCGAGTTGATTACGTGGCTCACTTGCAAATGTCTCAACAAAATCCGCTGCCGAAGCAGATGCTGGCTATGACGCTGGCACGGTTTGCGCCATATAACACCGCCATAGCGGCCACCGGAATTCAGCAGATCAAAGGCTTAACCTTCCGGGCACCTCAGGTGCCGGTACTCGCCGCACCCACAGCGGTGCAGGCGCGTGGCGTTGCCGAAGTGTCGTCCACCGAAACGAAGGATGTCGTGTGGGTTAAACTTGCGGGGACATTTCCCACTAAACAGTGGCTTAAATCCATGGCCAGCCGGGTTGGTTTGAAAGCCAATGAGGAGCCGTTACCCGCTGCCTACCGTCAGACCATTTTTTATCGAGTACAGGTGCGCAGACAGTCACTACAACCCAATGGCATGTGGGGGGTGTGGAAAATGGTGAAAGGTACCTATCTCCAGGCTCTGCCATCGGTGCAAGTGTCGACTCTTGGGCCCAATGGTCGGGCAGCGGCACGTTCGTCGCTCAATGCTGCCCAGCAGGAAATAACCGCCCCAGCCTTTTACACCATTGAACAAATTCGGCAGCACATTGTGAAACCAACACAGCCTCAAAATATGCCACGCCCTGTTGTTCGTCCGCAGGGTGGGGGGGGGATGCCGCCGAGTTTTCTCCCACCGGGTATGCCATTTTCGGGTGGTGGTGGTGGCGGTTTGGGGCCGCCCGCGGGTATTCAGCGGATGATGCGTCAACAGCAGCAGGCCATGCGCGAGCAGCAGATGCAAGCCCGGGCCGCGCAGCAGCGGGCGCTCGCACAAGAGCGGGCCAGCCAGGCGCAGAAGGCCGCTGGCTTTGTGCCCATGCCCATGGTTCCGTACCCCGGTTTCAATGGTATGGGGCAAAATGGCCAAGCGGTGCAGGGTGCGCTGGCCGCCAACGCCGATGTACCGTTGCACTTTTATGATGCGAGCGTAACACCCGGAAAAACGTATCGGTATCAGATGCGCGTCGAGATGCTCAATCCGGTGTATAAGGTCGGCTTTCATTTAACCGATCCGTCGATCGTTGATCGCCCGTGGTTGGTAAGCAATTGGAGTGACCCGTCCAAGCGTGTACAAGTAAGCGCGAACCTGTATTTCTATCTCATTGGAAGCCAATTGATTAATAACCAGGTTGACTTCCGAATTTTCAAATGGGTACATGGCGTATGGGCCGTGACCAGTGAATATGTATCACCGGGAGAACCCATCGGCAGCCGGCAGTCGATTCCTATGGTCGACCCGCAGACCGGCAACCTCAAGGCCACTATGATTAACTTTGATACCCACTACAAATTGGTGGACGCTCAAGAGGCAAGCAACGGCTCCATCAACGTAGTGGTGTTGTCGCCTCTGGGGCAATTGGAAATTCGGAATTCGGAAATCGATGCCACGGACCCCGAACAACAGAAGTTGATCAATGCGACGATGCAGACCGGAACGCCAAATGGATCGGCATCGGCTGCCTCCGGGCGTCAAACCACACCGGGTAACTAGTGTTTGAGCAGTCGAAATGACTCGGAATGTGGCTTAATGGATGCTCATAGGCGCGGGGTGTCGATTAGAAATTCTGCCCGACCGGTTGCAAGGCCAAGGAGTGGCATTTAGGATACGCGGCTGTCGAGATTCGGCGTCGCGGACGGGATGAACGAAATGGCTCAACGCGTTCTTGCCCGCAAGTGGCGGTATTTAATAGTATCTGATCCAGCGGCCTGTTCGGCAATGGGCGCAGCAGCGTTGGATCAGCATGGCGATGATGACGTTTTTTAAGTTGATGAGGAGTAGTGTCTTGAAGACGCAGACCCGCTCGAAGTTTTTGTCCCTCGCAATCGCAAGCGCGGCGCTCGGCGCCAGTGTCCCGATTATCTCGCGTGCTGTGGCCAGCACGCAGACTTCGCCTGCGCAGGCGTTGCTACATCGTGGCGGGGCACTTTTATCCCAACGTGAATTCACGTCCGCCAAAAAAGTTCTTCTTTCTATTAACCCGGCTGATCTTTCGTCTGCTGATCGAGCCACCTTGGTGAATATGCTGCAGAAAGCTGATGTCGGCATTGCGGAGCAATCCACGGTCAACGCCATCTTTGAAAATGCCCAGGCATCATTGGGTGATGGGCACTTGGCACACGCTGCGAGTTTGTACCGGGTTGTCATCGCATCGCCAGGCGCTTCGACGGAATTGGTTCGCGAAGCCAAAGATAACCTTGCGCTGGTGCAAGCCAAGCAAGCGTCAATGGTTGGTGAGATGAAGATGCTGCTGACCAAGGCCAAGGCGGCATATGCCGCCGGCGAATTGAATAAGGCCTCGGCGGATTTACGCCGGATACAAGTCTCTGGCGTTAACCTTGGCAGCCAATCGCCGGATATCTCGCACTATCAGTATTTGATCGCCCAGAAGCGCGTATCTCAGTCATCCATGTCGATGGCGATGAACCATCCGGCGCCGAAGACCGCATTGGCACCCAAGCCCATGCCAGCCCCGGCGGTGGCCCCTGCCATGCCTAAAAAAGCTGTCGCACAGCAAACTGCAGGTCCATCGAAGAGTGAAATGGCTGCCGAACAAAGATCGCAGGCGGCCAAATTGGCCGCTGAGGAGGCCGCGCAAAAAGTGGTGGCCAAAGAACATGCGGCTGAAGTAAAAATGCAGCAGGAACTAGCTGCATCGGAGGCGGTTGCGGAACGTCAGCGCGAAGCGCAAGCGGCACAAGCGGCAGCCGCCGAGAAGGCCAAGCAGGTGGCCATGGCCCAGGCCGCTGTCAAGGCGAAGCGCGAGGCCATGGCGGCTGAATTAGCTGGCGAGCAGGCTGCACGCAAAAAGGCAGAGGCTATGGCAGCCGAGATGGCTGCTAAGCAAGCTGCCCAAAAGAAGGCCCAGGCACTAGCGGCTGCCAAGGCAAGGCAAGAGGCTATGGCGGCCGAGATGGCACGCGCACAGCAAGCTCACGAACAGATGCTTCAGAAGGAAAAAGCGGCGGCCGCAGCCGCGCGCAAAAAAGCTGAAACAGCGGCTAAGGTTGTCACTCCAGCGCCAGTGGTATCTAAACCTCATGAACAAGGAACTTCAATGAATGCAATGCCCCCCGCCATGGTCAAGGCGCCTGCCGCCGTTGTAAGTTCGCCACCGATGCCGTCTGCAGCGGAGATCAATCAGCAGCGGTCTGCGGCCTTGGTGGTGCAAGCCGATGACTTGGTTCATGCCGCTAAATATCATCAAGCGATAGGTCTTTACAGCAATGCCTTGGTACTTGACCCTCACAACTCTGCCGCTCGAATGGGGCGTGAATATGCGGAAAAACTGGCCGCAGGACAATCTCCCGGCCTGCTTGAGAGCGAACTCTACAGCCAGGCTATTGCTGCCCAGCGGTCAGAGGTACTGTTTGATCACGATTTAGCGCTTTCGACGGCGGAAATGTCCGTCGGCAACTATGTCGCGTCACTCGATCACGCCAATAACGCGCTGGCTACGATTGAGGCTGGCAAGCAGCTTTTCACCGTGTCTGATTACGCTTTAATGAAAGCCCGCGCCAAAGAACAGATTGCTCAAGTTCAGCAGGCGCAAGCTGCGGCCCAGGCCAGAAAGCAGGCGATTCAGAATGTGGCCGTGCAAAGGAGTCAATATGAAATTGAACACAAAATCGCCATGCAGCGACGGCAGCAAATTCATGACCTGATGAAGCAGGCGCTTTCGTATTACAAACGCCTCCAGTACCAGCAGGCGCTGGACACCCTCAATCAGATTGTGGCCATCGACCCGCTGAACTACTCAGCCCGCTTCATGCGGCGGCAGGTTGAAAACCAGATTATTTACAACAAATACAACCGCATGCGGCATGAAAAATCGACGCAGACCCAAGAGCAGGAAATATCGAATGAAGAAGGTATCATCCCATACGACAACCTGTTGGTTTATCCCCGCGACTGGCCTGAACTCAGCCGTATGCGAAAAGCTGAAGAGAGCTCATCGGCATCGTCGGCTGATACGCTGGTGCGCAAGCGATTGGCTGAATCGGTGCCAAGCATAAGTGTTCAGCAGCAGCCGTTCAGCGACGTAGTGAATTTGCTTCGCCGCGAAACGGGGTCCAACATTGTCGTCAACTGGAACGCCTTGGCCAACGCTGGCGTCCAGAAGCAAACCCCCATCAACTTGCAACTCTCCAACGTGCCATTCAAAAAGGTGCTTTCGTTGGTGCTGCAACAGGCGGCGGGAAGCGGTGGTACTCCACTCGGTTACAGCATTGACCAAGGTGTTATCACCATCTCAACGCGCAGTGAATTAGCCCAGCAAACCACTATCAAACTGTATGATATATCCGATTTGCTGGTGCAAGCCCCCAATTTCAATAACGCTCCCACCTTTAATCTTTCCAGTGCTACGCAGAACAGCACCTCGCAGGTGAGCAGCCAAGGCGGCGGCGGCTTGGGCAACGTTGGTGGCGGTGGCAGCATCTTCCAACAGAGCGGCGGCGGCGGCGGCCCGGGGCAAAAGCAGGGTAAATCCCGCAAAGCCATGGTCCGTGAAATCACCAGCTTGATCGAAAACACGGTCGACCGAAACTCATGGGTAGATAATGGTGGTTCGGCGGGTACTATCCGCGAACTTAATGGCCAGCTTGTCGTCAACCAAACACCGACCAATCAGACTAAAATTGCCGCGCTTTTGCAAAAACTGCGGGAGTCGCGTGCGATTGAAATTTCCATCGACACCCGCTTCCTTGTGGTGGATACCGATTTCCTTAACTACTTCGGGTTCTCATGGGGCTTGAATTTTAACGGTTCGGGTACCAGCGCTGGCAATGCGCCAACGGGTTCTGCCGGATACCCTGGGACGGCCAGTCCGTTCTTTGGCGGGTCCAGCATCGCGCCACTGTCGGTCGTCAACAATACCCTAAGTCTCGCAGCGCCGATGGCTACGGGTGTGGGTAACAATATCGCCCATGGGTTTTCTGCCGGCGCTTCGGCCTTGAATATTTCCGGAGGCATTCTTTCCAACTATCAGTTAAGCCTCTTGATTCATGCCACGCAGCAGAGCCAACACAGCACAATTCTTACCGCGCCTCGCGTAACCCTATTCAATGGCCAGCAGGGTTTCATCACCGTTACCCAGCAGCAAAATTTTGTCGCCAGTTTCACGCAAACAGCCGGATCAGGCGGTACCATTGGTGGCGTAGGAGGAGTTGCGACCAACCTGAGCATCGCTACACTCTCAACGGGTGTCGTGCTGGAAGTGCAGCCGACCGTCTCGGCCGATCACCGCTATGTGGTGATGACGATTCAACCGTCGCTGGCTACGCTTGTGTCATTGGATACATTTAACATTACAGGACAACTGAGCAGTACCGGCGGCTCAAACACGCCCGGCACGCAATCGACATTGCCAGGGTTTGTCCAGTTGCCGGTTATTCAGCTCACCCAGGTGGCGGCGACGGTTTCTGTGCCCGATGGCGGAACGCTTTTGCTTGGTGGCCAGCGATTGGTTGGTGAAAATGAAATCGAGGCTGGTGTGCCGGTGCTTTCGTCAATACCCATTATCAATCGACTCTTCACCAATCGTTCGTATGTGCGCGACACGGGTGTGCTGCTTATCTTGGTGCGTCCGCACATCATCATCCAGAAGGAGTGGGAGCGCAAACAGTTCGGCCGAAATTATTAATTTCCCGCCGAAAAAAAGCGAAAATATCAGCTCCCATGTTTGGTGTTTTTAACTGGATTTGTCGGACTGGCTTTCAGAAATGCAATGCCGATTCATCGCAGGTTGATGGGATCCATGTCGACTGTCAGCCATCGACCCAGCTCTTCAAAAATCGGTTCACGTCGCAAGTTCCCCAGCACTTGCTGCACCTGTGCAGCACCGGAGCCAAAGACAATCAACTCAATGCGGAATAAATCATCGCGAAACTCCATTGGTGGATTCTGTGGCCCTTGCCATCGGCATCCATCACTCTGGGCCAGCGGTATTAATACGCCGGCCAGACGCCGTCCAAGCGCCACCGCATGTTCGCGATCCTTATGACTGATAAGAAGCCTCGCCATGCGGCTATAGGGCGGATATCCAAAGGCTTTTCGGTGGGATAGTTCATTAGTGACAAATCCAACGTAGTCGTGATGGGCTGCATATCCAATGGCTGCGGAGCGGATGTCGGCGGTCTGTACTACAACCCGCCCGGGGTTTTGGCGCCGTCCGCAGCGGCCAGCAACCTGGCAAACCATGTCAAACGTTCGCTCTGTTGCCCTGAAATCTGGTGAACTCTGCGCGGCGTCGGCATCAATCACCCCGACGAGACCCACATCTGCAAAATCCAGCCCTTTTGCGACCATCTGCGTGCCGAGAAGAATTTGAATTTTCCCATTTTCGAAGTCGCTCAGTATTTGCCGGTAATCATTCAGGTTTCGCATGGAATCACCATCCATACGGGCGGCTTGATTTTTGGGGAAACGCTCCAACAATTCTTCATATACCTGTTGTGTGCCTTGCCCAAGTCCAATGAGTTTTCCACCGCAGGCGGGGCAGAGAGTCGGCATAACGCAACTTGTCAGGCAATAATGGCACTGCACATATCGCCGAACTTGATGGCCCGCTGGCCGGTGTCGATGTACCACCATGTGGGCGTCGCAATGCTCGCAGTTTAAAGCCCATTCGCAACGCGAGCAGCCTGTATAATGGGACCAGCCGCGCCGATTCAGCAGCAAGATCACCTGGCGGCCAAGATGGAGGGCCGATTCCATTTCACTCTCCAAGCGACGCGATATCGATCGAGGCGCTTTCACTTGGCGGCGCTCCGCGTGCATGTCTACCAATACCACGTGGGGCAGTTGCACGCCGCTGGGGCGGCTGAGGAGTTCAATTCGATTGAAATGGCCAAGCGTCTCGCTGTTGTGCCAGGATTCCAGGGATGGTGTTGCCGAACCAAGTAGCACGGGTATGCGCAGGAGCTGGGCACGACGTATGGCTACATCGCGGGCATGGTAGCGTGGCGCATTGTCCTGCTTAAAGCTCGTGTCATGCTCTTCATCCACGACAATTAAACCACAATCAGGCACCGGGGCAAATACGGCAGATCTGGGCCCCATAATCACATTGGCCCAACCGCTGGCTGCCGCCTGCCAGTGTTGATGACGGGTTGATTCGCTCATGCCACTGTGCAGCACCACGATCCGATCAAACCGCTTAATAAATCGGTCAACCATATGGGTTGTCAAAGAAATATCAGGTATCAGCACGATGCCGCGTTTGCCCCGTGCAATGACACGCTCCAGCGCCCGCAGGTACAATTCCGTCTTGCCCGATCCGGTGATGCCGTAAAGCAGTCGTACGCAAAATGCGTCCCTTTCAAGGAGCGGTTCAATTTGCTGCCACGCTGCCATTTGCTCATTGGTCAGCACGGGGCCGGTTAATATTTCTCCCTCAGCCACGGCCAATCCTTTGCCGCCAGCCGGATTGGGAAGAAGTTTAAGCTTCTTTCGCACCACTACGCCATGGGCTATCAGGCGCCGTAACAGCAGTGGAGATACACCCGCCGTTTTCAAGGCTATTTTAAGATCAAGGGTTGTCTCCATATGATCCGTGATGACCGTCTGCAATCGGTCAAATGCGGCCTTGGCCTGTCGGCTAAGGCCAGGTGTTTCCATCCGCGATTGAGCGTCGGTAGCCAATAATAATATTTCCCGTGTAGGCAGGGCTGCTTGGCGTTTGGCTGCCGCCGGTATCATCGATGCTAATACCAAACCCAGTGGGCAGACGTAATACTGACTGGTCCATTTAGCGAGTTGCATGAGATCAGTCGATAAAGGGGCGTGGTGATCATCAATATGGCTGATCGATTTTAACTTCCATGCCTTGCTCACCAGTGCGGGGGTGTATTCTGCCGGTAAAATGACCTTGATCAAGACCCCATCCACCAACTTGTTTGCACGTCCCAGGGGTACGTGCACGCGCATGCCCGGTTTTGCCAGCGGCATCCAGTGCGGATCAATGCGATAGCTCAATACCCGATCGATGGCCCGATCAACAGCCACTATGCCGATAGCACCTTGGGCCGAGTCGCCGGAAAACAATGGTGCGGAAGCATTTTCTCTGGTCATCACCCGCGAATTATAATCGTGGCAGGTGATCGCTGCTGAAGTCAGTTCGCGCATTTTTGCGGTGCAGCGTCGCCTTTGTCGGTGGCTGATATCGGCAGGGCGGTTGCGTCACTCTTTTTACCATCACGGCCAAAGAAGCGGTAATAAAGAACGATGTTGGCGGTCATGACGACTGCATAGATAAAAAATGGAAATTCGAGTGCCGAGAGGTCAAATAGATAGCCTGTGCAAATGGACGCAGCCGATGATGCGGACAGTCGGGCCACTTGATTAACCGCCAGTGCCCGGCCCATACTGCCATGCTCTACGCGTTCAATCAGGGCCGACTGCTGAGCCGGCAGGGCTGCGATTCGCAGCGCCGGATAAATCAGATAGATCAATAATCCAAACGCCAAGTTGTGCCACAATGCCATGATGATAAGCAGCACCACCCCAAGGGCTCGCGTGAAGGTGATGCTGCGCACAAATCCAAATCGCCTTTCCAGGCTTGGCGCCGCTAGCAAACTGATGGAGGCGGTGGTGCTGGCCAGCGCTGCAAAAATGGACATGTGCTGTCGCGAAAGGTGATACACCAGTACAAAAAACGGAATTAGAAATGGTGTGATCAGCCCCTGGCTAAATCCGTTGAGCATGCCGGTGATGCCAAACTGCCGCACCGCCCGGCTGGAGGCTTCGCGGGTGACTGTCTTGGCTGGCTGGTAAGGCGGTAAATGGAGAAACAGCAAGGGGGCACATCCGACCAACGACAAAACAGCGGCAACGAAAAAGGCATCTCTTACCGTAAAAAAATGCACCAGCAAGGCGCCAACCGCTCCGGAGATACCGCTGAGAAACGCGAGAACAGAAAAATATTTGGTGCGATTTGCCGTTGTGGTTATTCTGGCTACCACTGCACTTTGCACACTTTGAGCCGCGCCCCCAACTCCACCGCCAATCAGCGACCCAGTGGCTGCAAAGCCACCAATGACCGATGCGGCACAAATCATCCAATAGGTTGGGTCAGCATAAACTATCCATGCACTTATCGGCACCATGACGCCGGTCAACAGCAGTGCCTTGCCGTAGTTCCATCGATCTGCCAAGTGCCCCACGCCAATGGATAACACCGCCGTTGACAATACACCCACTACATAAAGCGCCGCCAGCGCAAGCGACCCGGCGTGCAGGTTGCTCAATACCAGATAGGGCAGCGCCACCATAATCATGCCACCGGCCGCCGCACGGGTGCAGCGGAAAGCAATGAGTAAAATCAGACGAAGTTGTTGTTCTCTATCAGGTTTCAGGTGATCTTGACTGGGATGGGTATTATGCCAAGATGGTTGCGTCTCGCTCGGAGCGCCATTTAACTCGGGTTTGCGTCGTGTGCTCAACGGGTCTCCAAACTGGGCGGCAAATGGTCCGCTGGGGTGGACTTTTGACATTATACGCATCACCGAAAGTGTTTCACGCCGTTTCCGGCACATCGCAGCCCGGCTATTACATGGACAGGCTCCTAGGTGAATTTTCGGGAGACAAGTTGATCAAAGTTACCAATAAATCGCTCACTTCTGGATCGTAGCGAATACGGAAAAAGACCGGGATAAACGGAGAACTGAAAGACCCTGAGCGCCACCGGTGCCCCGCAGGCTTGCTTTCTGTTTTCCAGTCCGTTATGATGTAACCATGGTTACATTTATGGGTAAGAGCGGCGGCGATCTTCAAAGTGTTGGTTGCGGTGTTTTCAGAAGCAGAAGTTACGCGTTGGGCAGGTGACCGAAGACATGGCTCGCGGAAGTTATAAATGGTTGATGCTCATTTACAGTGTGCCACGGCACCCTTCGGCGTCACGTTTGTACGTTTGGCGCAAGCTCAAGCGGCTGGGAGCCCTTATGTTACAGGATGCAGTCTGGGTGCTGCCGTTGACCCAGCGCACTCGCGAGCAGCTTATGTGGCTGGCGGCCGAGATTAAGGAACTCAAGGGAAGTGCCTCGCTTTGGGAATCATCGGTGGCGGATAGCGGATACGAGGCGGAAATAATTCAAAAGTTTCAGGAAGCAGCGGAAAAGGAATATCAGGAGATTCTGGCGGCGCTCAACGCAACTAGCCGGGACCTGTCCGCTTTATCACGACGGTTTCAGGAAACACAATTACACGATCATTTTCATTCAGTATTGGGCCAACGGGTGCGCGCCGCGCTGCTTACGGCCAAGGAGAAGTCGTCATGAAATGGATCACCTGGCAAAATGTGGGTGTTGATCGGATGGCCTGCGCCTGGCTGATTCGCCGGTCGATAGATGCTAAAGCAAAATTTCAATTCATGGCCGAAGGCCAAACGGACGTGCCTGCAAATACTGTCGCCTTCGACATACCGGGCGTGCGGCTTTCGCACCATCAGGGCCGCTGTTCCTTTCATGCATTTCTCAAGGTGTACAGGCTCAAGGATCCAATCCTGAAACGCATGGCCCGGATAATTGATGAAGCCGATACCGTGCAGGAAGTCTCGGTTGAGCCAGCCGCTGTGGGTCTGGACGTGATCTGCCGTGGAATAAGGCTTACCAGCCCCGACGATCGAACGGCCATCGAACGGGGGATATTGATTTACGACGCCCTCTATGCCCAGCTTGCGGCGGACGCGGGTAAATTGGGCGGAGTGTAAATAATGTTGGACCACGCCCAAGAAATAAAAAAACATTTTGCGGCGGCCGATTTTCGCATAGGGGCCTTGGTGTCGCCTTCGCCGATTATTCCCTTGGGTTTGCCCTCCAATTGGTCCTCGGCGCTTGCAGACTGAATTCCTTTATACCGCTGCGCCGTGGCTTGGGAGGTAACGATGTCGGGCATTTTACAGTGCATTGTTTTTGGGAAATATTGCGATGAGAAGATTAGTTTCGCTGGCTCTCAGGTGGCCACTCGTAATCCTGGTTCTGGTCATCACGGTTGTTCTGGCCGGATTGCTGGCTTTGAGGCAGATGCCTCGCGATATTTTCCCAAGCCTACAGGAGCCCGTTATTTACGTCGCCCAGCCCTATGGTGGTATGACTCCTACCCAATTAGAGGGATTCATTGTCAATTATTATGAATATCTGTTCCTATATATTACCGGAATTCAACACGTCGAGTCGCGTATCGTGCAAGGCACTGCGCTAATCAAATTAAAGTTTCACGCCGGTACAAATATGTCAAAGGCGCTTTCTGAAACGGTCGCCTATGTTGACCGTGCGAGGTCTTTCATGCCGCCTGGAACGGTACCGCCGTTCGTGCTGGAATTCGGGGCCAGTGCCCTTCCTGTTGGCGATTTGGTGCTCTCGACCGATAATCCGAAGATCACGCTTACAACCCTGCAAGACGACGCGCTGTTCCGAGTGCGCCCGTTGCTGGCAGGCCTGTCAGGTGTCTCCGCGCCACCGCCATTCGGTGGCAGCCCCCGAAGCATTGTGATTCGCCTAGACCCAAATCGGCTTAGGATGTATCACTTAAGTCCCATCGATGTGGTCAAGGCTCTGAGTTCGGGAAATGTGATACAGCCGGCCGGAAATATCTGGACCATTAATTCAATGCCAGCGGTAACGGTAAATTCCGTCGCCAAAAATATCCGTACATTGGAGAACTTGCCCGTTCGTTTGGCAGGAAACCGCACCGTTTTTATCCGCGAAGTTGGCCAAGTGCTTGATTCCGCGGCGCATGGATTATCCCCTTAAAAGCAGCCGACTCTACTGGACAATGATTTGCAAGGTATTTGAAATGTGTGTTTTTAAGATATGGAGTAAGGCATGAAATGGATCACACGGGAAAAAGTGAAAGTTGATCGGGTCGCATGTCCCTGGCTGATCACGCGATTTGTGGACCCCGACGCTGAATTCATTTTTGCGCCGACAGATCAGGTCGCTGCAATTGCCCGGCGGGAAGGCGCAACATCCTTTGACTGCAAAGGTGATGATCTGGGGCATCACGGCAAAGAGTGCTCCTTCGACGCTATCATCAAAAAATACCGACTGGTGGGTGATCCGGCGCTGATGCTTCTAGCCCGGATCGTCAACGGCGCCGATACCGACAATTCGCTGTGGAATCAGCCGGAGTCCGCGGGGCTCCATGCCATTGCTGAAGGATTTCGGCATCTTGGCTACCCCGATGACTTGGAACAAAATCGTGCCCAATGGATCATTTATGACGCGTTTTACGCCTATTGTCAGGAGATGGTTCGACAAGGAAAGCCAAACGGCGCGGGCCAGCATTAGTGCTCCGCATTCGAAATCACAAGGAATTTGAAGTATGGATCAACGCGAGATAATACGTGAAACACTTCGGAGCGTGGCGGGCCTATGCGCAGTGGCCGCCACGACGGCCCCCAAAAGTGGCGGCCAGTTATTCCTGAAGGGTGCCAAGCCGTTTATCGAAACGGTCATCGTTGAGGAACCCGCCACGCTCAAAGCACTCGCGGGTTGGCTGCGCGAGCGGGGAACACGCCAACGTGAACCGATATGGTTTCGGGATGCTGACACTGCGGAGAAATTGGATTTAGTGCTGTTTATCGGATTGGCACGCTGGTATCCTCCTCAGTATGACTGCGGCGCTTGCGGTTTTTCAACCTGTAGTCAATTTACACAGCACGCGACCAAACATCGTCTGGAAGTATCCGACTCGGATGAATGGCAGTTTGCCGGACCCATTTGCCAGCTCCGTTGTATTGATTTGGGTATCGCCGTCGGCTCCGCCGCCAAAATCGCCAGTGCTAACAACATTGATACCCGGTGCCAGACACGCATAGCGGCTGCGGCCCGACACTTGGGCGTGATTCAGGCCGATCTGGCGGTGGCGCTCTCGATGAGTGTTTCGCATAAAAACATTTTCTTTGACAAGAAAATGCCTGAAGTAAACTTTGACGCCGTGGCGGATGATACGCCGCGGGCGAATCTTTGGTAATGGAGAACATTCGTGCCCGCTGGCTCTAAAAAAAAGCGCGTGATTTCCATGCTCGATCGCAATGGACGGATCATCTTTACCACACGGATGCTGCGGCTCTTCGGTTATGGGATGGTTGCTGTCGTCTTGATGCTTTATCTGACGGATATTGGTCTGAGCCAGACCGAGGCCGGGTTACTCATGACCCTCGCGCTCCTGGGCGATACCCTGATTTCATTATGGATTACCACACGGGCGGACCGATTAGGGCGGCGCAATATGCTTTGGCTCGCCGCCGGCCGAATCATATTCGCCGGTGCCGTTATGGCGCTGACCGGCAATTTTATTCTCCTAGCGGTGGCGGTATTTCTTGGTTTGATCAGTCCCAGCGGCCATGAAGCCGGGCCTTTCCTGGCCATTGAGCAGGCTGCCATTTCCCACTTGATTCCGGAGTCGGGCCGCACGGCCCTATTTGCTTGGTACAACTTCGCCGGATCGGTGGCCACCGCACTTGGTGCACTGGCGACGGGATTATTAATTTATGTGCTTCATGCCGCCGGTTTCTCCACTCTCGCCGGCTATCGAATAATTTTAATCGCCTTCGCCCTGATCGGTGGGGTATTGATGGCGCTGTTTTCCGGCCTGACGTCCGCAATTGAGACGCCTGTTGCCGCTTCTCCCCGCCCCCCGCACTTGCTTCTTGGCCTGCACCGTTCGCGCCGCACCGTCTTGGCGCTCTCTGCCCTGTTCTCACTCGATGCCTTCGGTGGCGGGTTTGTGCTCCAGGCACTGATGGCTTACTGGTTCCACGCTCGTTTCGGAGTTAACGTGACGGCATTGGGCACAATTTTCTTTGGGGCCAATATTCTCGCGGGAATATCCGCCTTGGCCGCCTCGCACCTGGCGCACAGGATTGGCCTCATCAACACAATGGTCTTTACGCACATTCCGTCCAATATCCTGTTAATAATGGTTCCACTGATGCCGAATTTGCCGCTGGCAATTACGGTGTTGCTGGCCCGTTTCAGCATTTCCCAGATGGACGTTCCCACCCGCCAAGCTTATACCATGGCGGTTGTGGATCCGGATGAGAGATCGGCTGCCGCGGGCATTACCCATGTAGCACGCAGCACTGGTGCGGCAATTTCTCCCTTGATCGCAGCGCCCTTGCTGGCGATTCCGACATTGTCTAACCTGCCATTTTTCATCGCCGGCGGCCTTAAGCTTATCTACGATTTGACCTTGTGGCGAAAATTCCGGCGCACCGAACCCAGAGGAAGAACATACATTCCAGAGATCACAACCGCGAGGAAATGCGCCGGGATCAAGTCTGCGGCTGGGAGCGACACATGAGAAGGGCATTTCCACGAACCGCTGAAGCAAAATTATTGCCCCGGACGAACACCGTGGCAATCGCAGATCTTGCCGATGTTTTGGAATGCAGGGGTCTCCTGTCGCCCTATCGTGCCGCAACAATAAATTTAAGAAATACTTTTTCTATTCACCGGTCGTTTTTACCGCTTGCTTACATAAGGAGAATATCATGCAAGCCAAAAGTCCTTTTCAAACGCTCGTGGTGGTTGGTATGTTGTTGCCTTGGCTGTGGGTGGGAAGCGCTGTTCGGGCTCAAAACGCAGCGCCAAACCTCAATATCACCAAAATAGCGAAGATTGCCGGAAGCAAAGGCATCTGGAACTCCAAGGCGGAGGTATTTACGCTCATGCTTCCGCGCAGCGATCTTCGCGTGATTGTGGACGGCATCAAAATGTCGCCTCCAATGGGTTTGACGTGCTGGGCGGCGTTTCAACGCACCGGGAAACAGGTCATGGTAATGGGAGACCAGGTATTGACCTCCGGGCAGGTCAATACCGTAATGCGCACAGCCTTGAACAACGGTTTGCAGGTTACCGCTTTGCATAACCATTACATGTGGTCCAAACCACGGCTGTGGTTCATGCACATTGGCGGAATGGGAAGTCAGACGGCAATGGCGACGGCTGTTGGTAAGTTGTTTGCGGCCATCAGAGCCACCGAGAAAGCAAAAAATCGGGGACCATCAACGGCAGGGATTGATCCCGCACATTCTACGGTCAGCATCGCCGCGCTAAATGCTGTTCTGCGTACCAAGGGATTGGCATTGCCGCATGGAATGTACAAAGCGGTCTTCGGTATGACCACGCGCATGGGCGGTTACAAAATGGGTGCAGCAATGGGGGTAAATACCTGGGCATTGTTTGCCGGTAGTGATGCAAAAGCCTTGGTGGAAGGGGATTTCGCGATGACCGGTTGGCAGGTGCAGGGGGTGCTCAAATCGCTGTGTCATGCCGGAATTCATATTGTGGCAATACATAATCACATGATCGGCGAACATCCGCGGGTGATATTTCTCCATTACTGGGGTACCGGCCCGGCCCTACAACTGGCACGCGATATTCGTGCCGCATTGGATACCCAGCGATGCCAGATGCGAAAATAACATTAAACTATAGGAAGGACGATCAGGGGTTACACCATCAGGAGTCTTTATGACATCGCAATTTGGCCTGCCATCATTGGCGTGTGCATCGCTGCTGTTGATCGCGTCCGGTTGCATGGGTAGGAAATGGTGGTGCCGATTCGCAAGGTGCCCTGTACGGCATTTTCAGGAGTACCCATTACAGCTTGGGCCGGTGGCGTTAAAAAATGCCAGTTGACTGGAAAAAGCGCGTACAAAAGAGTTACCTTGGAGCCTGTCCAAGTAATAGCAGGGACTGCGACGGCATGGATTTTGGCGGGCATCAAGAAGCGGCGACGAAGGCGTATCGGGCGAAGGTGATACGCCGAGGAAGCCGCGCCGCAGAGGCC
>DZDI01000288.1 GCA_022730455.1 Phycisphaera mikurensis
CCATTTACACCTTCTAAGGGAAATGAATCCAACGGAAACATTCCACTGCGGTGGGGCTGCCAAGGCAGCCCCACCGCTTTTTTATTGTGCACAGAGTTTTCAATTGCAGGTGATCACCCGCAATTGAAATACGCGTCAATTCTGGCGGCAAAAATCCCACAACAATGAGTCCGCATTAAGCAATCGGCGGTTTATTGCCGTTTTATCAGGCTGCTCACAATATCCTTTAACAGTCATTGACAATGTTGTATTCGCTGCGCATCTAAGTTAGCATACCGGCGTCGTGGGAATGTTCGTATCGTGATTTTTCGTGTGAAATGTCGCTGTATGGGCTATGGGTGTGGAGTCATGGATGGAATCTACCACCGATCACATCGGCACCGACCAATCTCCAGCAACGTTGAGAACCGTACGGAAATTTCGCGACTCGGTTGTACCAACGATCGGCAACAGCTTTCACAATTTAGATACTACAACATTTGGCACGCAGATTGCTCAATGGTTGAGACAAGGCGTGTTTTCTTTACCTTTTTTTAAGGAGAGTTTCATGGGTAAGTACCGCTTAGCAGTTCCCTTGGCGATGGCCGCGTTGGTCGCCACATCCGGCTTGGTGATGGCTGATGCAGCCACGGACACCAGCCCGGCACTTATGTACGGCCTGGATCGGATCCATGCCGGCAAGACCTCAGTTGGCCAGGAAATTCGCAAGGCCGGTTTCGACATTTATGGCTATGTCGAAGCGGGCTATACTGCGGATCTCAGCGGTCGGCCGCAAGATTCCAGCGTTATTCCGCTGCGCACGTTCGGCTCTGAATCTGGAAATCATGTGGAGCTCAACCAGATCAACCTGACGCTGGCGCGGGCGATCAACTTTGCTGATCCCAATTACATCAAACGCGGCTGGGATATCGGCGGCAAAGTGCAGTTCCTTTATGGCTACAATTCTGACTTTATCCATTCCAATGGGCTAAATTTTTATCACTCCTATGCCAATAATGTCAGCACGTCGCCGCTGTACCAATTTGATCCGCTGCAGTTGTACGCGACGGTAGCGTTTCACCTCGGCAAGATGGGTGATCTGAAATTCAAAGTAGGCAAGTTCGTTACGCTTTTAGGCGAAGAGACCATCAATCCTACCAAGAATTTCTTTTATTCACACTCGCTGTCGTTTAATTACGGTATTCCATATACCCAAACGGGCGTATTGGCAGAATATGTACCCAATTCCCAATGGACGTTCTATGCCGGTATCACACGCGGTTGGAACCAGTCGCTTAATGACAACAATTCGGGCGTGGATTTTCTGGGCAACGTCACCTACACACCCAGCAGCCAATGGACCATGGCGGTGAATCTTTCGGTCGGCCCACAGGATAACGACAACACCAGTGCGTATCGCACAGTGGTTGAACCGTTAATCACCTACATTCCGCCGATCTTGAACAATAATCTGACGCTTGTTTCCGATACCACGTTGGGCTATGACGGTGCAGGCAATGCAAGCAACGGCCAAAGCGCCTGCTGGTTTGGTGAAGCGCTCTATCAGGGTTATGTCATCAACAGCTACCTGACGGCCAGCCTGCGCGAAGAATACTATTACGATGGCGCGGGCTTCACTATTGGATTGACATCTCCCGGTGTTGGAAACTATGGCGATCTGACCGCTGGTGTCAAAATTACCCCCTTCCCGAACAGCAACCTGGGCAAGAACTTCTACTTCCGCCCGGAAATCCGCGAGGATATGGCCGATCACGGCGTGCTTACCA
>DZDI01000117.1 GCA_022730455.1 Phycisphaera mikurensis
GTTGGGGCGTTTGCGGCCAATCAATCCTAATTTGTAGATGTGACAGAGCACTAGGCGAGGTAAACCCATATCGCCGAGCCTTTGGAGTGAATCAATGGCCTTAAAGCACATCCGCATTGTCGGTGCCCGTGAGCATAATCTGAAAAATGTCAGTTTGAATATTCCGCGCGACCAAATGGTGGTGATCACCGGGCTTTCCGGATCGGGTAAAAGTTCGCTGGCGTTTGACACCATTTATGCCGAGGGACAGCGAAAGTACGTTGAATCGCTATCGGCATATGCCCGCCAATTTTTAGAACAGATGCAAAAACCCGATTGTGACGAGATTGAAGGTCTGCCCCCCACCATTGCCATTGAGCAACGCAGCGGGTCGAGTAATCCGCGGTCCACGGTTGCCACCACGACTGAAATTTACGATTACATGCGTGTACTGTGCGCCCGCGTGGGTCTGCCACACTGCTGGGTATGCGGCACACCGATCGCCAGCCAAAGTTCCAGCCAGATTGTAGACAACATCTTGGCTTGGCCTGAGGGAACTCGTCTGATGGTGCTATCCCCGCTGGTGCGTGGACAGAAAGGCGCACATCGTGAGGTGCTCGACGCCATGACACGCCAGGGATTTGTCCGCTGCCGGATGGATGGTGAAATTTATGAAATTAAATCGGCACCGGCCTTGGATAAAAAATTCAAGCATTCCATTGATGCCGTCGTAGATCGACTGGTGATCAAGCCGGATATTCGTACCCGCCTGGCAGATTCCATTGAGCTATCGCTGAAACTTGCGGATGGACTGGTGGTCATCGCCCGTGAAAAGGACGGCCAATGGGCCGATCACACCTATTCCAGCAAGTACGCGTGCCCCAACCATCCGGAATCTTCATTGTCTGAACTTTCGCCCCGACTGTTTTCATTTAACAGCCCGTACGGGGCGTGCCCGGGCTGCGATGGATTGGGTACCATTCTGGAATTTGATCCGGACTTAATTGTATCCGACCCCTCGCTGCCGGTGGCCGATGGTGCGCTGGAGCCGCTGCGCCGTAATGGCAAGCGCATGAATATTTATTACAACCGGATGCTGCGGCAGTTTTGCGAAAACTTTGGTATCGACGGCAGCACGCCCTATCAGGACTTGGACCGGAAAGTAGCCGACATACTTATGCACGGAACCACCAACCGCGACAAAACCCGATATGGTCATTCATTTGAAGGCGTTTTGCCGCATCTGGAAAAGCGCTTTCATAATACGGAAAGCGAATTTGTTAAATCGCGACTGCATCAATACCTGAGCGAGCAACCGTGCGAGCAATGCGGCGGTGCTCGGCTTAAACCGCAGGCATTGGGCGTGCGCGTGGCTGGCAAAAACATCCGTGAGATGACAGCGATGACCGTCGCGGAAGCGCTGGATTTTTTCCAGAGTGTCGAGTTCAAGGGAGAGCAGGAAATCATCGCCACGCCGATTTTCAAGGAGATTGTCTCCCGTCTGGGGTTTATGAACAATGTCGGATTGGGATATCTGACCCTGGATCGGCAAACCGGCACCCTTTCCGGCGGAGAGGCCCAGCGCATCCGTCTTGCGACGCAGGTAGGCTCGGGCCTGGTCGGCGTCTGCTACGTGCTGGATGAACCCACCATCGGTTTGCACCAGCGCGATAACGAACGGCTGATTAAAACCCTGCGTCATCTCACGGACATTGGCAACACCACCATTGTGGTCGAACATGATGAGGATACGATCCGCGCCGCTGACTGGCTTATTGATGTGGGGCCGGGTGCCGGGCTGCACGGGGGGCGAATTATGGCACAGGGGCCGGTGGAAGCGGTGCTCAGGTCGCAGGAGAGCATGACCGCCAAGTACCTGACAGGTGAATATCAAATTCCCGTGCCGACGGAACGGAGGCCTGTTAACCCGGCTGCCGTACTTAAAGTGGTGGGCGCGGCGGAAAATAATCTCAAGAATGTTGATGTATCGTTTCCGCTGGGTGTGATGGTATGCGTGACCGGTGTATCGGGGTCGGGCAAGTCGTCGCTGGTGAACCATGTGCTGCTGCGGGCGCTCAAGCGGCATTTTTATGCCAGTCGGGAACATCCAGGCAAACACCGCCGCCTGCAGGGTCTGGACAACGTTGATAAGGTGATTGAAATTGATCAGTCGCCGATTGGCCGCACACCGCGCAGCAATCCCGCAACCTACACCGGCGTATTTGACCTGATCCGCCAGCTTTACGCCCAGACACGCGAAGCCCGCATGCGCGGCTATACACTGGGGCGATTCAGTTTTAACGTTACCGGCGGGCGTTGTGAAAGCTGCATGGGACAGGGCGTCAAGCGTATTGAGATGCACTTTCTGCCGGATGTATTTGTGATCTGCGACGAATGCCGCGGAACCCGCTATAACCGTGAAACATTGGAAATTAAATATCGTGGCAAATCGATTGCCGATGTGCTTGGTATGCGTGTGGAAGAAGCATTGCAGTTTTTTGATAATTTTTCCCACATCCGGGCGCTGCTCGGAGCGATCAATGATGTGGGACTGTCCTATGTGCAACTGGGACAATCCAGCACGACACTTTCCGGCGGCGAGGCTCAGAGAATCAAACTGGCCAGCGAACTGGGCAAACCGGCGACGGGCCATACGGTTTATATTCTCGATGAACCGACTACCGGCCTGCATTTTGCAGATATCCACAATCTGCTCAACGTACTTAATCGGCTGACCCATGCAGGCAATACCGTGATTGTGATCGAACACAATCTGGATGTGATTAAATGCGCCGATTGGATCATTGACATGGGGCCGGAGGGCGGTGCCGGGGGAGGGTCGGTTATAGCCACGGGTACACCGGAGGATATTGCCGCCCATCCGCAGAGCCACACCGGGCGGTTTCTCAAAAGTAAACTTGATGCGCTACCTCTGGTGGAGGCGGTATAAGCATGGAATTAAAAACGGGCCGGACATTATGGTTTACGCGCGATGCTTTGCGAAACATAGACGCCCGAGCAGCGTCCGATTTTGGTCTTGAACCCGTCGTATTGATGGAAAACGCCGGTCGCGAACTGGCTTTGGTCACGCGGCAGTACACCGAGCCCACATCGCAAATATTAATTCTGGTCGGCAAGGGCAATAACGGTGGGGATGGCTTGGTGGCGGCGCGCCATCTGGCCAACGCTGGGCATCGAGTGGTGCTGGCATCACCTTGGGCGACGACTGATTTTTCGCTGCTTTCCGCCCGGCAGTTAAAAACGGTCCGAGCCATGGGGATGAAAGTCATCGAAGGATTCAACGCGGCGGCTATGACGACATGGCGTGAACACAGCGCCGTACACGATGCGGTTATTGATGGTCTCTTCGGCAGCGGTTTGAGCCGTCCAATGGATGGAGGCGTATGTGAATTGATAGCCGCCGTTAATGAATCCATGCGGCGTGTCATCAGTTGCGACATTCCATCAGGTTTGGATTCTGATACGGGCCAGACGTGGGGGCAATGCATTTACGCCGCCCATACGGTGAGTTACTGTGGTATGAAAGTGGGCTTTCATCATGCAACGGCGATGGCAGCGCTGGGCCAGATATCCATTGGCGATATCGGTGCTCCGCGGCAGTTGCTGCTGGAATATTCATCGCCTGAACCTGATTAAATCTGTGGCTCCACATGGTTGCCGCGATGCATTGCAAGCTACAGGCCATACGCACGGATGATTATATTTACAGCCTTAAGTTGGAAACACACTCATGTCCTGGCCCCCGAAAGCAGATCACACCGCGAACCCGTCAAACGCATCGCTGCGTATCCTTACACCACATGGCATGGCGGCGATCGCCGTTATGGAATTGTCCGGCCCGGGCGCCGACCATGTGATGGCGGCTTTGGCAGGCACGATTCCACAGATGGTGACACTGCGTTCAATAAAGGCCGATGAAGGCGTCATTGATGAGGTGCTCATCGTGCCACGTGGGTCCGATCATTTTGAGCTGCATTGCCACGGTGGATTACTGGTGGTGGAGAAATTGGTACGGCGGCTGGCGCACCTGATGAACGATGAAGCCATCACCGGGCGGGTGCTGGAAGACTGGCGTCATCCGCGGCGGCACCTGCCGGAGGTCGAAACGCTGTGGGGCGTGCAGATGTTGGCACGAGCCCATGCCCACGGCCTTGCGAAATGGGCCAGAGAGCAGCAGCGCATGCTGGATGCCGGCGGCGGCTGCGTAGAAGTAAAGCGGCAGGCGCAATGGCTGTGCACTGCATCTGCGGGTCTGCATCGCGTTATGGACGGACAGACGCGTATTGCATTGATCGGTCCGCCCAACGCCGGTAAATCCTCCCTGGCTAATTTTTGGCTGGGCCACCCCATGAGCGTCACCAGCGATGTCCCCGGCACCACACGCGACTGGGTAGAGCAGACTGTGCGTGTTATATCCGGCGACCTGGAGATTGCAGCGCGGCTGACCGATACCGCCGGGCTGCGGCAGACGACCGACCAGCTTGAGCGGCTGGCGATGGAAGGTGGTATCGGCACCTTGGCCGAGATGCACGTCATTTTGCTGGTGATGGACATAACGCAGATATCCGACCCGCAGCATCTGCAAGCGGAGGCCTGGCAGTGGGCGATACACCATGGGCTGGAGGATAAGTTGGCAGCGGTGCCGTGGATTGCCGTCGGCACCAAATGCGATTTACTCGCTCCGTCGACCGTGCCGGTTCAATCGCCGCGAGGGCCGGCGGTGTGGGCCAGTGCGCAAAGTGGCTTAGGCATGGCCGCATTGCAAACGCAGGTGCTGCGCGTTTTGGCAATTCCGCAGATGCTGTGCCATCCGGTCATCGATACCACCCAAAGTGAAAGGCTCAACCACCTGATTTTGGGCACCAGCGATGCGGAAGTCCGGGCGATACTGGATGAAATCAGCAGCGCGGACATGGGCATTTTTTAATCATTTGGCATACCCGCACGCAGGAAAAGCATTTATTTTATTTGTGCGTTGAAATCCAGCAATAATTCAACGCGCTGGCGGCAGGGATTTTCGGCTTATCAGATTTTTATTTCCCAGCAACCGCAGCAGTCCATCCAAAATGGTCAAAGGGTGGGGTGGGCAGCCGGGAATAAATAAGTCAATCGGAACAACACTGGCCGCTCCGTTATTGACCTCTGCATGATTGATATAGGGACCACCGGACAGGGCACAAGCTCCAACGGCAATGACGATTTTGGGATCTGGAACGGCATCATAGGCGATCCTAAGGGCCTGACGCATATTTTGCGTCACCGGCCCGGTGATCAGAAGCCCATCAGCATGGCGTGGCGAAGCCACCAATGAAATTCCGAATCGCGACAGGTCCCAACCAATGGTTCCGAGTACGTTCACATCGGATTCGCAGCCGTTGCATCCACCGGCACAGACTTGCCGCAGTTGCAAACTCCGGCCATAGAGTTTTCGCAATTTTCCATCCAGCGCAGCGGCTAATTTCAATTCCTGGTCGGAATCGACAATAAGATCGGACGCTTGTCGTACCGCCAGCGGATAATCGCGGGAATAGGTGACAGCACCATTGGGGCAGGCATCCGCACAATCGGTGCAAAACAGACAGCGGCCCAGGTCCAGTTTGATTTTGCCGGAGGCAATGGTGATCGCCTGTGTAGGGCAGGCATCCGCGCACTTTTGACAACCATCGGGGCATTTGGCGGTGTCAAATAAAGGACGACCACGAAATCGTCCCGGAAGTGCCGGCGCCGGCCCGGCCGGATAGGCAATGGTCCGATGGCCCTGTTGGATACGCGTGAGAATCGACTTAATCATAACTATCCATTCCTGTCGTTGTTGCGCACTACAGATCATGCCCGCAATAAGAGAGACTGAAACTTTTATTACAAAGTGGAAAATCAGAAATCTGTTTTCCACGTACGGCCATCGCCGCTCCCATCCAGTTATGGAATGAAGGATCCACAACTTTATAACGCTCAAAATGTCGCTGTGAATCCGTCAGAGCAACATGGCAAAGCTCGCCGCGCCAGGCTTCCATAAGCGACACCGCGATTGCGTCCGGCTGAAGCTGCGGCAGATTCCCGCGCGTTTCGCCGCCGGGCAATGCGCGGAGTTGTTCGCGGATGAAATCAATTGAATGTTGAATTTCTAGCCAGCGCACATACGCGCGCGAAAAAATGTCGCCGCCATGCCAGGTGGATACTGGAACATGTGCAAATCTGTAGATGCCGCTGGGCTGATCCCGTCGGGCATCGATATCCACGCCGCATGCTCGCGCTGCCGGGCCGACCATTCCAAGTTCTATGGCAGTTTGCGTATCGACACTACCGATGCCTTCAAAGCGTGCCATGACAGATGAATTATCCCATAACAGATTGATGGCGCTGCGGGATTCCCGCTCGGCAATATCTAGGCGTTTGAGCAAATCGTCGACCATCGACGCATCAATATCAAAACCCGAACCGCCCGGCCGAACCAGCCCGCGCCCGAAGCGATTACCGCAAATGGCAGCGGTGAGGTTAAGAAAGTCGCCACGAATGCGACCGCAAAAAGAGGCTGTTGGCAAGTAGCCGATATCATTGGATAGGGCACCAAGATCGCCGACATGGTTGGCCAGCCGCTCCAATTCAAGGGCAATAGCGCGGATCGCCTGAGCTCGAGCCGTGACGGCACCACCGGCCAAAGCCTCCACAATATAGGCGTACGCGGAGGTGTGACCGATAGTGGTATCGCCGGCAAGCGTTTCAGCGTAATGCAGAGTTCGCTTATTCGGTCCACCTTGCATCGCTTTTTCAACACCACGATGCTGATATCCCAGAGAAATTTCAAGATGCAGAATGATTTCCCCGTCGCATTGGAAGCGGAAATGTCCGGGCTCTATGACCCCCGCGTGTATGGGGCCAACGGCCACTTCATGTACCTGCCCGCCGGTAATCTGATAAAAATTCATTACCCCAGCTCTGAAATCTTGATCGACCTGCCGATCCCACGCATCGGCCCCAGCGCGATAACTGCGGTGAAATCGTACCGGTTTGAGCCAAGGATGGCCGTGCGGTTTAATACCGAATTGTTCGGCAATCTCTCGTTCAAATAAATGCACCTGCGGACAGCGCGGCGTTAGAGACGGAAATCCGTCGGCCGTTACGGTGGCGGAGGTAAGTTTAAGCCTGCCGTTGCGATCATCGGCGAGCAACACGTACATTCGCAGGCTGTCCCGTTCCTTGCGGTCTGGTGCGCCAAAAAGTGCCACCACACGGCTTCCCGACTGTACCGAGTCAAGAATGACCGATTGAAACTGTTGAATGTCCAATCGCGGCACACGGGATTGCGGCACGGCCTGACCATTGGTCAATTCCACCACCAGCGTGGGGACGTTCTCGCCTGTATGTTGGGTGTTCATCGGCGAATCCCCATGAAAGTGGTAGCCTGATGCAGCAGTCGCGAAAGCGGACCAGGAATGTGCAGGCCCAGCATCAGTATCAGCAGTAAAAAGATGATTAACGGCCAGCCCGTCAGGATGCCATCGCGGAATGCTGACGCTCGTCTACCCGGCAGTGGTTTACCCTGTGTCACCGCCATTACGGTGCGGCCCATACCAATGAATACAATTAAAAGCAGCAACAAAAACAATCCCGCGACGAATAATTGTCCTGCGCTGACCGCCCCATTCAAAATGGTAAATTCACTGACAAAAGGACCGAACGGTGGAGAGCCGGTAATGGCCAGAAATCCCAACATGAATATCGTTCCGGAAAGCGGTAAGCGTCGCATGGCACCACGTACTTGATCGGAGTTTTTTCCACCATAGCTGCGGTGGATATTGCCGGCGGAAAGGAAAAGCATTCCTTTGGTCAGGCCATTATTCAGCATGTGCAAGAGTGCACCAAGAAGCGCCGGGCCACCAATGCCGGCGCCCAATGCCAGTATCCCCATCTGTTCCACACTTGAATACGCCAGCATGCGTTTAATATCTTTCTGGCCAACCATAAACACTGCGGCCACCGCCATGGAAAACAATCCCATGACGACCAGCACTCCACCGGCGTATCCACCAATTCCAGCCGCATTACATATTCG
>DZDI01000118.1 GCA_022730455.1 Phycisphaera mikurensis
TAACACGGCGTGCGGGGGTTCGCGCGGGGTATTCGCGCGGGCACAAGGCCCGCGGCTAAATACAATGCGCGGCCGAAAAATGGTTGCTAGTTAAGCCCAACGGTGGTAATTTTATGTGTGCCGGGCGTTTAGCTCAGTTGGTTAGAGCGTACGGATCACACCCGTAAGGTCGGGGGTTCGAGCCCCTCAACGCCCAATCTCCTTTTTTGCCGAACCATCATTCATCACGCGTGGTGCCGACTAGGCCCTTGCGGCAACGAAAAAAGGGCCTGTCCGCCGGTGGACAGGCCCTTGTCAAATTTATGCCAGTGCGGACAGCTTGCTGTTACTTGATAAACAGCATCTCGCGGTAAGTTGGAAGCGGCCAAAGCTCGTCATCGACAAGGGTTTCAAGCTTGTCGCCATCATGCCGTACCGAATCCATCTGAGGAATAAGCGTGTCATGGGCATACTTGGCATGCGCCATGGTGTCGCCATTGACATGGTGATGGGTTGCTTTATCAAGTTCGCAGGTATGTTTTTGCAGATCGCTGACCAGCGATGAAACTTCTGCGAGAAGTTTTTCCTGCTCGCTGAGGGATGCAGTCGGGACCCCCGCCGATTTCGCAGCGTGGATGGAAGTTGCGATGTCGTGCTGATACTTGATGGCAGCAGGCAGAATCATGGTTCGGGCCATCACCACCGTCATCAGTGCCTCGATCGAGATGGTTTTTTTGTAGTTTTCAAGAAAGATTTCGTAGCGGCTGTGAACTTCCTTTTCATTGAGCACTTTGTATTTGCCGAAAAGCTCGACGCTTTCCTTAGTGATGAGTTCCGGCAGAGCATCGACCGTCGTTTTGAGATTAGGCAAACCGCGCTTGGCCGCTTCCTTATGCCAGTCTTCGTTGTACCCGTCACCATTGAAGATAACTCGTTTATGTTTTTTATAAATGGCGGCCAGCAGATCGTTAACCGCCTTGTTAAAGGCCTTGCCAGCCTTTAGATCAGCCTCAAGCGTGGTGGCGACGTAATCCAGTGATTCTGCCACGATGGTGTTGAGTACGGTGTTGGGACCAGCCACGGATTGACCGGAGGAAACGGCTCGGAATTCAAACTTATTGCCGGTAAATGCGAAGGGCGACGTACGGTTACGGTCGCCGGCATCGCGTGGCAGTTTGGGTAACGTGGTGACGCCAATTTCCATATGGCCGCCGGTCTTGGTAGACGTTGCACCGCCGGATTCAATTTGATCCATGATATCCTGCAGTTGTTCGCCAAGGTAGATGGAAATGATCGCTGGCGGGGCCTCATTGGCACCGAGGCGATGATCGTTACCTGCCGACGCAATAGCCACGCGGAGGAGCGAAGCGTACTTATCAACGGCCCGGACCACGGCTGCGCAGAATACCAGAAACTGAGCATTTTCATGCGGCGTATCGCCTGGGTTGAGGAGATTTTCACCCGTATCGGTGGCCATGGACCAGTTGTTGTGTTTGCCGGATCCGTTCACTCGTGCAAAGGGTTTTTCATGCAGGAGGCATGCGAGGCCGTACTTTTCCGCCACCCGTCGGAGCATTTCCATAGTAAGCATCTGATGGTCGTGGCTGATATTGGAGTTTTCAAAGAGGGGTGCAATTTCGTACTGGGCCGGAGCGACTTCGTTGTGGCGTGTTTTGACGGGAACACCAAGTTTATAAAGCTCCTGCTCAGTTTCGTGCATGCACGCCAATACGCGTTCGGGAATGGTACCGAAGTACTGGTCTTCCATTTCCTGCCCCTTGGGAGGCTTGGCACCGAAGAGCGTGCGTCCGCAATTGATGAGGTCTGGCCGGGCATAATAAAAGTTACGGTCAATGAGGAAATATTCCTGTTCGGGCCCGACAGTGGTAAAGACTTTCGTGGCGTCCTTGTTACCGAAAAGATTTAAGACGCGCAGGGCTTGATGCGAAAGAGCTTCCATGGATCGAAGGAGAGGGGTCTTTTTATCCAGCGCTTCGCCGGTCCATGAAACAAAGGCCGTTGGAATGACTAGGGTGGTGCCATTTGGGTTTTCTAGAATATACGCCGGTGAGGTCGGGTCCCATGCGGTATAACCTCGGGCTTCAAACGTGGCCCGTAAACCGCCCGATGGAAAGGACGAAGCATCCGGTTCACCTTTGACCAATTCCTTACCGCTGAATTCAAGAATGGCTCCGGCTCCGCCATCCAAGGGCGAGACAAAGCTGTCATGCTTTTCAGCGGTAAGACCGGTCATGGGGTAAAAAAGATGAGCGTAGTGGGTTGCGCCTTTTTCAATAGCCCAGTCGCGCATGGCAGCCGCGACGGAGTCGGCCACGGACGGGTCGATGGCGAGACCTTTTTTAATGGTCTGCTGCAGCTTTTTAAATACCGTTTTGGGAAGGCGTTGACGCTGAACCTCTTCGTTGAAAACGTTGCTGGCATAGATTGAACTCACCGGCGTTTCCTTAAAGTTTACGCGCGGGGGAACTATGCGAAAATTGGTCAGCGCAGAGACGGCAGCGCTCCGTGCGGTACGTGCACCCATAACGATATCACTCCTTAAAACATGTAACCCAGAACAACAACTGCCAGCCATTAACATTTAGCTGGCGCATTTCAAACCATCAAGTATCCGGCGCGCCTGAATTTCAAGGCGCTAAGACATACCACCAACCCTGCGTCGTGCAGCCTTATACCGACGCGACTGAAAATCTTCAGCTATTGAGGTCCGTCTTAAGCCGCCGTACGGCTCATGCTCTCCGAAAAGTATCAGACTTTCATTATCATTACGGCCATTTCCAAGGCAACCGCCCTATTCCAACCGGTCATCACCGGTATGCACGGGATATGCAGACGCAACTTGCGTGCCTAAAGTTCCGTCATGAGTGGAATGCAGGCCGTCCCGAGCGCACGCCGAGGGCGGCGCGTCCACCGCGCAGGCCAACTCCTGATACCGCCACACGACCATACAAACTGCCCAAGAGGCTTAAAATCAATCTGCACTGGCTTATCCTCGGCAAGGAGCCAAGCACCGCGCATCACAATATCGGGCGACGGCACCGCGCGCTGCAATCTATGGCGGTGTATTGTACCCGCATCCAAATGATTGCCTAGTTTGCCAGCACGATCGATATAACTGCCCACAATTTAATCACACGGGTCAGTTTATGCCTAAATGGCTATACCTAAACCTTGTGGTCCGGCGGGTAATTGATTAACTCTACCGTATTGCCGGCCGGATCGGTCAAATAGATACCTCGCGTACCGTCGCGGTGAGCTTTGACCTCTTGGCCACAATCAGCAGCCATGGCCTCCAATTGCGCGATGTCCACCCTGATGGCCACATGCGGAGGATGCTGTTGGGGGTTTACCAGTGCCAGCTTGCCTTTGCCCAGGCGGAGAAAGGCCCAGGACTGGTCTTCGTAGATCACCTCGGCACCAAAGTGATTTTTGTAGAATGCCACCGAACCGGGAATATCCGACGTTTGAATTGCAACGTGATCCAGATCAAACACGTGTCACCATCCTTTCCTGCCGGCCGCACCGGGCTCAGGCACGGTCGGTCGAATGCTTCGATGGTCATTTTACAAGCAGATGGCTGGACTGTAACTTTACCAGAGCGGGAAGCGTCGATGTTGTTTCGAGGATAGATGCAATGAACATAGCGGTGATGGGCGGGGCCGGGTTTATCGGGTCGCATGCGGTGAAGTTACTTGTTGAGCGCGGCCATCGTGTTTTGGCAATTGACAATTTGGGTAACGGCCATCGCGGAGCGGTGGATGGACGCGCAACATTTTTAGCGGGTGATTGCCGTGACACGGCCGGAATTGCCGCGGCCTTTCAACAGCATAAGATTGAAGCCGTCATGCACTTTGCCGCCAGTGCCTACGTGGGTGAAAGCGTGACGGATCCGCGTAAGTATTACCGCAACAATGTCGCCAGTACGATCAGCATGCTTGACGCCATGCAGTTGACGGGTATTAAAAAACTGGTGTTTTCCAGCACCTGCGCGACCTATGGCGAACCGACGAGTGTGCCGATCACGGAGGATTTACCGCAGAACCCCATCAGTCCGTACGGGCAGAGCAAACTGATGGTGGAAAAACTATTACGGGACTGCGCCCATGCCGAAGCATTGGCCTTCGCCGCCCCCCGCTACTTTAATGTGGCCGGTGCCGCGTTGGACGGGAGCATCGGCGAGGATCATCGTCCCGAGACGCATCTGATTCCGATTGTTTTGCAGGTGGCGCTGGGACAACGTTCGCACGTGGATATTTTTGGCACGGACTATCCCACCCCGGATGGTACGTGCATCCGCGATTACATTCATGTGTGGGATCTGGTGGAAGCTCATTTGGCACTGCTGGAAAAATTGCAACCGGGGAAGGGGCTGTTCTATAACTTGGGTGTCGGCAAAGGTTACAGCGTACGCGAAATTATCAGGGCGTGTGAAAAAGTGACGGGCCAGACGATTGCAACCCGGGAAGGCCCGCGCCGGGCTGGCGATCCGCCGGCGCTCTATGCGTCACCTGAAAAAATTGCGCGTGAAATCGGGTGGAGTGCCAAAATTACCGATATTGAGCCAATCGTTGCATCCGCATGGAAGTGGCTCAAGGCGCATCCAAACGGATATTAACAGCGGGAAATAATGCAACATGAACTGAGGCATGCGTCATTTACGGACGGCTGGGAGAGGCTCCGGACGTTGACAGCCTTGCCAGCCAGGTGCGCCGTGCGCCGCGCAGGGCGAGGATCACTTCCAGGCAGTGAGACGGAACATCAAGGTAGATGTGCATGGATCGCCCGCCGGGGCCGTATAGAATTTTTTCTGGTTCAATAAGTTTATATTGGTCGCCGTGAACGATGGCCGCAAGTTGCACGTTTTGCGGGTGGGCCGAGCGGGTTTGCAGGCTGATGAGCATCCTTTGCGGGTGGTGATGCTGCACCTGCCGGACACCAGCCTCTTGCTTAGCAGCGGATCCATGCGTAATGGATGGTGGCTGGGTGTCATGGTCGACGAATTGGACCAATTCAATGCGAGGTTCCAGATGAACGCTTGCCGTGCGCAAGGCCGCCAGAAGCGATGGAGCTGATTCCCGGGAAATTAACAGAGCCTCTGAATCCACCGCCGGAATGCGCGGCAAGCCGGGATAAAGGGCAGGCCGCAATTGTCCGCGGAGGTCGTAAACAGAGATAGACGCGTCCGGGTCCGTGAATTGGGCATAGGACCCATCGTCGTACCGGCGTAACCGCATATCCCTGAATATATCGGCGCTGACCACGCGATTGGGCAGCCACAATGGATGTCTGCGTTGCATCCAGCGTACCTTGTAGTGTCTCACGCGCGATACGACCGCTGCGCTGCTATTTGCGGTTTGAAAGAGGCTTGCCATGCCCCAGTGCGGAATCGGCTGACTTTGCAACCAAACGGCGCCGCCCAGCGCATGAATCAGCCATCCACTGTTTTGATTTTTCCACGGTGCCACCACCCCCACCACCGAGGCATAGGCTCCGAGCAGACGGGCGGCTGGCCCATTAGACTTCAATTGGCATCTCAGAGCCGGCAGCGCCCAGACGGGCAATGATACCTTGCCCAGGCGGGCTAGGGTGCGTTGCCGCGTTGCGGCTGTCGATTCATGGATGACCACGCCGCCAGCCAAGCCCTGAAACTTGGTTTTAAACGTAGCAAACCATCGTATTGGGAGAATAATACTGGCATGATGAAATTGCGAGATGGCAGCATCGGATGCAAATATTTTCTCCATCAGTGGCAAATATTTATGCACCTCCTGCGGTCTGACAAGAAAAATCGGTTCAATGGCAGTAACGGCGGATAGCCGACGGATGGCCGTTTTAAGCCAGCGGCTGGTGGCAACGTATTGAAGTTGAGATGCGTCGGCTTGAGTCATTGGGTAAATAACCCGCAGCAACATCTGTCCGCCACCGGCGCGGAGTGCCGATGAAAACCACTGCTGTCGGCGATTGACGGGGTCGCCGGAGGTAAGCGTAAGCCAGTAGCGCTTGATGCCACTATGAACAACCAAGTTCGCCACCTGCCAGGCGAAGTGCGCAGCGGGCATGCCCGGTGCAAAATTCGGCATGGGGGATATCCAGTGTGACTGTGCGGCCGGTGTGTGAATACCCCTGGGGAGGTAAATGCAGGAAACGTGGGCAATGGTGCGCCGATGGAGACCGTGCCGCCATACGAGAAAATAACGCCCTGGCTGATGGGTGTGTAACAGCACGTTCACAGCGACCGCCCCACTGCCGGGTATCCGGGTGGATGCGATGCGCTCGCGTTGGATAATGTGAGAGCTTGTGGCTGATGTGACGGATGCCCTCTGCCACGAGCGATACATCCACAGCAACTCACCGCCGAATACGTTGCGGGCGGGCTTCACATTGCCAACGATCATCCGAAACCGCATCTGACCGTCGGGATAAGCGAAGGAACTCCAGCGGCTTGCGGTTAGAAACTGGTAGTGCCTGGCAGAAGCGGCTTGTACTGGCTTCTGGCCGGATGCGTCTGGGCCGCGTTGCGATGTCGCCATTTCGGTTGCGGCATGTTGCGCCGACACCCTCTGATGAACGGCGATGTAAACTTGAAATGTAAACCCGGTTGCGTGATGGTCCAAGGCGGCGTTTGCGGCCGGCGGATTGGCCGCTGCCAACGATTGGATGAGCAGCGTCCCCGCAAGCCCCAAAAGCATAGGCCAACTGAAGCAGGCAAGGCGGGAATTTACACCTTTTTGTGTTACCGTGTAAAATGACAGCATGGGTCAAACAAACCTTTATACCGGACCGGGCATTCAACTAAGCGGCGAAGCATGGATTGATCGCCAGCAATTAGTATACGAGTTCTCGCGTTCGGGCGGTCCGGGCGGCCAGAACGTCAATAAAGTAAACACGAAGACCGAGCTGCGAGTCAATCCTGCTTTCATATACGGGTTATCCAACAAGGCCCGGAATAGATTGATGGATTTGGCCCGGAATCGGCTTGACGCCGCTGGGATGATTGTAGTGGTGAGTTCGGATCAGAGAACTCAGGAGGCTAACCGCCGCAGTTGTTTGGATAAATTGCGTAAGCTGGTAAGCGTCTCGCTCATCGAACCGAAAGTACGGCGCAAGACCAAACCGACGGCGGGAAGCCGCCGACGGCGGGTAGACGATAAAAAATTGCGAAGCAAGGTGAAGGAAGGCCGGCGAAGCAGCAAATCGGCGCCGGTCTAAGGGACGAAACATCAAGTGATAACGCTTGTTATACCGACCTGCCGGGCAGCGGCGGCGGTTATGATGGACTGGTGCTTGGGATTTCCGTCCCTGTGTGCCGGTAGCCGCCTTGGGCCGAGCACCGCACAGGCGGAATGCTGAATGTCTTTCCATCATTTTCCATCAAAACCCGTTTTTTTTGATACAATTAAGGCGTAGTGACTGTGGGTCTTTAGGTGCGAAGGTGGATCATGGCGGATGCAAGAATCGAACACTATCGTCGTGGTGGAAAATTGTTGGAATCCGCAATTACGGGATTAAGCCCGGCGGAAATGCGAGCCTACCCTGTCCCCAACACATGGAGCATAGCCGAGATCACCATCCATCTCATGGACTCTGACCTTGTACTGGCGGACCGCATGAAACGCGTGATTGCGGAAGATAACCCCACATTGATTGGTTTTGATGAAAGCGCATTTGTCAGGAATTTATTTTACAACCAGCTCGATCCGCATGCCGCAGTGGATATATTCAGCCGCAATCGTGCGATGATGTGCGCCATTCTTGAAAACTTGCCGGAGACCGCCTACCACCGAATTGGCACTCACAACCAGCGAGGCAAGATCAGCCTTGGAACGATACTGACAGAGTGCAACGAGCATTTGGAGCATCATCTCAAATTCATTCGTCACAAGCGGCAGTTGCTCGGCAAACCGGTTCACCATTGAGTCGAACCTAGTGTTCTGTCATCAGTCAAACGATGGATAAAGCCTACGCAACTTTATCCGCGCATCCGCCGTTGTAAAC
>DZDI01000289.1 GCA_022730455.1 Phycisphaera mikurensis
TATTCACCCCTCCATAACTCGCCGTGCCATAAAGAACTCCTAGACTATCCAGCACCAACGGGCTTGAAGGAGTAGTGCCGTCCGTAGTACCTCCTGCGAAAGAATGCAGAGTGGTAAAGCCCGTTCCCCCCGTAGTGAGGGAGAACACTGTGCCGAGATTATTTGTCCCGCCGGTTTGCGCAACTCCGTATAAGGTACCCCCGCTGTCTAGCGTTAGCGCGGAGTAGACGCCGTTCCCATCTGTAGCTGAAGTCAGCGCATGGAGAACCGTGAAGCCCGTACCGTCTGTAGCGATTTTGAATATGGTACCCGCGCCGTTCGCTCCGCCGCCTGTCGTGCCCCCGTAGAGGGTACTTGCCCCATCGAATGTAAGCGCCGCGTGCGGGTTGCGCCCTTCCGTTACGCTCGAGAATGAATGTAGAGTTACATACCCGCTGATGTTCGATTGGGCTATTTTATATATGGTGCCGTAGCCATACGCACCGCCATCAACTGTTGTGCCGTAAAGCTCCCCTGCTGCATCGGGTATCAGTCCGGCGAACGGGGCACTCCCGTCTGGCGCGGCACCAAATTGGTGTGCGTCTGCCATCGTCCACTGGTCAACGTTATCGGTTACAACGCTAACCCCCGGTCGGGTGCGGATGGCTTTCTCGCCAGTTAGAGATTCCACAATGCAATTCACCAACTTGCCGTCTGGCGCAGTTGACGACATGCGGTTTTCCGGTGGCGTGTACAACGGGAGGCGCTTAATACTCATGGCCGGAACTGCCCTGTGAGGTCAAGCGTGAAATATGGGGAGGCATCCTCTTGATCGTAATTCTCAAGGTTGGTTTTGTAGTACATGGCTTTTTGCTGTATAAGCTGCTGGAGTTGGCCAGGTACGCCGTAGTCCATAGCGAGCTCATCTGCCACGCCCCATTTCAATGCTTGGAACCACGCATTCGGAAACTGCAAATCACTCGTGTAGCTTGTCACTGAAGCGAGCGGCATTTGCACGCTCAGGATAATACTGTACTCCATGGCGGCAGTGTCATCCGGCACTAAGTACACGTACAGATTGCCGTAGGGGATATATTTGTCGTAGAAGATAGCGGTCGGCGTACCGGTTTGGTCTTTGTTCGATAGCGTCAAATAGTCGCTGCTGGAGTACATGACCAATGGAGTATCTATACCGCTTACCAAGTCATGCCGCCGCACGCCATATAGCCGCTCAGGGCGTGGAGTTACCACCCCGCCGGTTAGCCCTAGCGTGTACACTTTCTGCCCTGCTACGAGCGGTACGACTATATCTTGCAGCACCCAAGTACGCAGGCCATCCGCTTGCCACTCTTGAATCATGTCGTCAATCGCATCCGTGACGTCTGCGGTCTGTGTTGCAGATGGGGTGGCACCGGCGTTGATAACCCCGAGTTTTAACAGCACCAAGTAAATCAGCCGAGATTGGGTGTAACCTGCCATGTTAGAGCTCCAGTGCTAAATCTACAACTACGCAGTCAACTACTGCGCAGTCAACTACTGCATAATCAACAATACAACTACGTGCTTGTCCACTACATATAGTCTGCACAAAAACGTCAGCCGGTATGGGTCGTGTCCAAGGAGGGGTTGGGTTGTCTGGGACTACCCTTGCAAAATCTTGTGGCTGGCGTATCTCAAAATCTTCAGGGCAAACCATGAGTCCATCCCACCGCTTACGGAGTCTGGACGCATGAAACTTAAACCCACATTCATCACAGATTGCAAACCAGT
>DZDI01000290.1 GCA_022730455.1 Phycisphaera mikurensis
TCGCATCGGCTCAATGGGTCTACGGACCCGGTTTTCGCCGCTGGCTCCTTGCAGCTGGGGCGTTTGCGGCCAACCAATCCTAATTTGTAGATGTGACAGAGCACTAGTTCAGTTCGTTCACACCTCACACCATTGCCGGGCTTGTCTTGTGGCCAAGCTTGCACTTGGCAGGTATACTCCGTTGCCCTTTTGGGTGGTGAGGATACAGTTTGCTACGGGAGTCATAGTCTATGTATTGCCGAGTTCGTTTAAGAATTGTGACGTCAATGTTTTGCCTGCTTGCTCTTCTGGGTGGGGGGGCGTTGGCTGGTGCTACGCCCTTACGGATAGCATGCGTTGGAGACAGCATTACCTATGGAATTGTCCCCAACCGTTTGCATAACGCATGGCCTGCCGTATTGGGGCGCATCCTGGGCTCGCGCTGCATAACCTTAAACTGCGGTCGCTCCGGGGCCACCATGCTGAAACGGGGAGACCTTCCATACTGGACGCAGCCTGCATATAAAAAAGCGATTCATTGCAAACCCAATATCGTGATCATCATGTTAGGGACCAACGATACCAAGCCGTGGAATTGGAATAAGCATGGAAAACAGTTTAAAGCCAACGCCGTATCAATGATAGATGTGTTTAAGCATTTGCCAACGCATCCCAGAATTTACATTTGCTACCCGCCGAAGATTCTTAAACCGTCATACCACATCATCGAGAAAAATCTGGTTCACGGGGTCATACCGGCCATTAAAAGGGCCGCGAGGATAACTCATACGCCGATCATTAATGTGTTCGGCAACCTGCCGGGCATTATGAAGTATTATGATCGGGACGGCGTGCATCCGAACATTAAGGGCGAGGCCATAATGGCTCACATAATTGCAAAGGCACTGCATTTACGTCATTGAAGTCAGTGGCTCCAATAGCCGCATCTGCCGCTGTTGTTTTGAGTGAATGGCATTGCGATGAGAGATCACGCACAAATTGAGCAAAAACTCAAGGAACTGGCCATCAGCCTGCCTGAGCCGCCCAAACCGGTGGCCAGTTACGTTCCGTGCGTGGTGTCCGACGACTGGGTGTTTATCAGCGGGCAATTGCCGTTGCAAGGCGGAAAAATAAAATATAGCGGCAAGGTTCCGGTGGATATTTCGCCCGAAGAGGCGTGCGAAGCGACCAGGCTGGCCACCATCAATGCACTTTCCGTGCTTAAAACATTGGCGCTTGACGGCCAGTGGGGACGTCTGGTCGGCATAGTGCGGGTGGGTGTGTTTGTACAGTCGGCAAATGCTTTTTACGGTCAGCCACAGGTAGCCAACGGTGCCAGTGACCTGCTGGTTGAAATTTTTGGCGAAGTGGGACGCCATGCCCGCGCCGCGGTGGGCGTCAACGCTCTACCGCTTAACGCGGCCGTAGAGGTGGAAATGATAGCCAAAATCACCGTCCAGAAGCGTTGGCGCGATGAACGGTAGCGGGGAACAGCCATTGCCCAGCCGCAGTCGATGGCCAGTTTATGCGTAGCACACACGGGGATAATTCTTTCTGTCCGACGCATCGAAGTCTTGTGCACGCCGATGCTCGTTTGCTACCATGCGAGATCAGCACGCGAGCGACCCATGTCCATCATCGCGGCACCGTAACTGTTTACCGCTATGCTCCTCCGGCGGGCAAGCTCAGGACGAATCGACCAGAATGTCGGTCAGCAGACCGGGATTTTTCCCGGCCTAGGCGTTCATGAGAAGCGTCTTGATCG
>DZDI01000291.1 GCA_022730455.1 Phycisphaera mikurensis
GTCAGCGGGTGCGATTGCCGTCCGGCAGCGTCTAATTGTTCGACGGCAGCGGCAATATCTGAAAGCAATTCATCAAATGGCCCGCCTACGCCCTGTGCCTCATCAAGGTGCAATCCGACGGCTTTAAATGCTGCCGTAAACCATTCCATCGAAAGACCGGAGAAAAATGGCCGCGCCTGGTTGTTATTAAAACTCGGTAATGCCGGAATCAGGTAAAGTTTGCCGCCGGGACGGAGCGCCCGCACTGCCAACCTCAGCGCCTCCATCGGATCAACGGCATATTGAATGGCACCCACCAAACACATGGCGTCGGCAGAGGCCGAGGCCATCTGAGTCAGTGTGGTGGCAAGCCTTGTGCCGCCGGCATCGTGTTCGAGAATCTCTACGCTGGCATCGACTCGGTCAAGAATAGCCTGCGTTGCGGTGATGACACGTAGCGTTACGTCCCGCGGGAGTTTGGCGATGAACTGCTGCAGGCAATTCTTGACGGAGCTCTCGCACCGCAGGAGGTAAGAGGCGACTTCGTCCGGGTGAGTGCCGCCAGGGGTGGAAACATTATGTAACTCGGTGTTGGGGTAGCGCTCGCGGTAAGACTCATGGGTCCATAGCTGGTTTGATCGCGCGGAAGGTTCACCGATCTTCTTAGCCACTACCGTAAGGTCGGGCAGAGGTTCGTTGAAGGGATAATTCATATGCAGAGGATTAGGACTGCGAAAGGTCCACTGGGTGTACGCCAGTGTCACCTCAAAACCATACTGTTCGAGAAGTCTCGTCAATCGCCGGGGTGTAAGTCCATTGCGGTGGTATTCACCGGCCGTAAACTGGCTGCCGAAGATATGGCGATAAAAGATTTCGGTCCGTGCATCATCATCCAAAGCGAGAATTCGCCTCACACAGGCATCAAAGTCAGGCACTTCAAGAAATACGGTACCACCCATCTTGAGCAGCTTATTCCAAATACGAAGCGTCCGGTCTAAATCCAGAATACTGATATGTTCGAAGACGTGGTGAAGCCGAATCTCGGCCAGCGTATCGGGCTGATACAAGGTGCTGAGGGTTTCAGCGCGGGCAAATTTCTCTACTGTCGTCTGAACGTAATCGGCGCGATGGATATTCGGGTAAGCGTCGATGTTGTCATAGCCTTCCCGGATGCTTTGTCCTGCGCCAACGTGCGCCTTAATCCCGGCAATGGGAGAGGGCAAAAATTTGGCGCGTGGATCGATATTGTTCCTAAAACAGGTCCGGGCAACCCCGGCATCGGGGATATAGAATTGAAGATGGTCGGGCGGAATATCCGAACCGAAGTTTTTTCGTGGCTTTTTGTAATTCAATTTCTTCAAATGATTTTCTCCATTGGATTGTTAATGCTCAGCTCGCGCATTCAACCAAGCATGCCGACTGGCGGTCAGATTGGTATGACGGGCGGTGCGTCCACGGGGTAAAGCAGTCCGGCCGCATGATCACGATGCGGTTGCACGAACCGAACAGATGGCGCAACATAAAATGTCCCCGCGTCCGCGCGAAAGTAATGTGAACTTTCGGCAGCGGAAAGGCCCACATGTAACGAGTAGGCACCTCCCGCCAGCGGAAGATTAAAGTCAGCCGTAAATCGGTATTTTCCAGGGTTGACCACCATAGGCTTCGACCAAAGCGTGCTGACTGACACACCATCGGGCGTCGCCAAACCGACCCCCGCTACAAAATCTGTCAGCCTATCGGCAACTTCAAAATCAAAAATTG
>DZDI01000292.1 GCA_022730455.1 Phycisphaera mikurensis
TCCCTCCCAGCCGCGCAGGGAGTAGCCCGTCTCCCGCAAGGCCCACGCGACTCCTTTCGGGTACTCGGCCCAGCCCTGCCCCCGTTCAAGTTGGCCCAGCCTGAAAGCGGAATCCAGCCCAAGGTCCAGGGAGTGGATGTGAACGAGGTCATCCGCGCGTGGGCGCAGCGCGATCCAGACGGCATGGTCAATCGCCATCGGCAGCACATAACCATCGTTATAGTCCGTATGCTCTCCGATTAAATTCACCCGCCCGGGCGCGCGGACAATAATTTCAGGTTTGGCATTAAAATAATTGTGGAATGATTGTTCGAGAATTTGTGAGTTTAGCATATTGTAATTTTATTCCATTTGATGCCGTTTGCAGATTCCATTTTTGATTGGAGTGCGGCCAACGGCAGCAATTCTCAATATGGCTTAATCTTTAGTTTCCGCTAAAAGCAGATAGCAATCTCTACTGGAAATCACTTTCCACAGTTGGGACATTACAAAATGAGCGTGGCAACGGGCTAAACTGGCGCTGTAGCCGCTGGTTTCGGTTGTCGGGCCAGGTTACCCTTGGGCAAATGGGCCGTCACGGACTTCTTTTCTCGAAGTCGTCCCGAAATAGGGGCATCTTTGGGAAATGGCTTGCCGATCAGCAGGCGGCGGAACCGTCCTGGGGTGCGCTTGGGCTTACGATCCCAGAAACCCGTTGGGGTTGGCGGGAAGGTGGCGGCCAGGAAGCTCAGGATCGAGCCTGCCAGGAGCGTCAATTCAGGCAGGCGTTGAACACTCTCTGGATTGTGAACGAACTGGCGATGCGATCCAACCATCTGTTTGGCGCTGAGTGGAATTTGCTCCACAGGCCAGCGGTCTTTGTAGATGGCGCGCACACTCTCTGGTTTGAGAGTAACTGGGGTTGCTAACAGCCAGGGCTGATCAAAATCAGGATCATAGAATGCGTAGACATCAAAGGTCTGGTTGTCGTTACTGGGTATGATCTTGTTCAAAATCAGGTCGCGCCAAATCTCCACACGGATTTCATGCCCATTCTCAACCCAGGTATAGTTTTCATCGGGACAGGTGGCTTCGAGTATTTTGCCTTTGTGTTTGCGTGGAAAGGGACGCACCAATGCACCGTATGTAGGCTTGCGTCCCAGGATATGTTCGGGCAGGAAGTTGCGCCGCGCCGTGAAATTGGTTGCCAATCGGATCACATACTGCTTGATCCCGACTTTTTGCAGGGTTGCAATCTTCACCCCCGCATCTACAACCAGGATTTCGTCTTCGCCAAGCTCCTTTTTGGCGTTTTTGAGCATGTCTTCCCACAACCGCTTTTCGCTGGTGTCTTTTGGGTGTACCCGTTCAAAAGTGCGCGGCAGGGCAATTCGTTGCCCATTGAGTTCACCCACTTCTCCGCTGATGCCCACGATCACCGCAGGCAAGGCCCGACCCGCCGCTGGATGGTAATGCTTGCTCGGACAATTCTGCAATGCGGGACGCCAATAGGCCGTCACATCCGCTGTGATTGGAAGGTAGCCTTCGTAGCGCCGTTCCTGCCAGCCTGGAAGAGCTTTGACATGCTCACGCCATAGACTCAGAATTTCCGCTATTTGCCAGACCCCTTTGCGGAATGCCACCCAGGCTCGGCGTGTGGCCGCATCCGATAAACCGATTGACTTCAACGCCGGAAACATAGCCCCTCGGTTTGGCAAGAGCGCACCGCTCACCAGCATCCACATAAAATGTAAAAGTGC
>DZDI01000119.1 GCA_022730455.1 Phycisphaera mikurensis
TCTTGAGTACCACGCATACAGCGACACTCTGCATCGCTTTTCAGTTGCTGTGCTGCAAGTTGGCAGTCATGAGTGTTGCATAGCTGCCGTTCCCATACAATGTGATCGGCAATGGCCCTTCTGCGGGCCGACACGAAGTGTTTTCCAAAGGCGGTGTGACATTGGCACTCAAAAAAGATTTTTGGACTAACATTATTCTCATCATCGTACTGGTTGCCTTGGTGGTAGCGGTATTCTGGGTTGTTACGGCAATTCGGATTTCCCAGTCTCCGAATAATGATGGCAATTATTCCGTGACAGCCTTTGGAGCTGTGGGTAATAGTACTACACTCAATTCCAAAGCGATTCAGAACGCCATTGATTATTGTCATCGACATGGTGGCGGCGTGGTGCGTGTGCCGCCAGGAAAATATCTCACCGGCACCATCGAATTAAAAAGTAACGTCACCCTGCACGTGGACAAAGGCGCAGAAATTCTCGGCAGTCAAAATATTCATAACTACCGTAAGGTTGATCCGTTCATCGATGGCGACGGGCAACCTTTCGGTTATTGCCTCGTTGGGGCCAATGGTGCCACACATATTGGCCTTGATGGTCACGGCATTATCGATGGTAATGGGTATGGTTTTACGGGCAACCGACCGTTCCTGGTTCGATTTGCCGGATGCAGCGGTGTTGAAGTGCATGACATCACGCTTCGCGAATCCGCGGCATGGGGTCTTAACCTATACCAGTCTCTCAACGTGCACATATCCCACGTTCACATTTATAACCATGCCAACTACAACAATGACGGCATTGATATTGATTCATCACAAATGGTGTTTATCAGTCACTGCCATATCAATTCGGAAGATGACTCCATTTGCATGAAGACCACCACTCAGATGCCATGCGCACATATTTATGTCAGTCATTGCACACTGCAAAGCCTGTGTGCCGCATTTAAGTTTGGAAGTGAATCCCGCGGCACGTTTACCGATATTCACTGTACAGACTGTAAATTCATCAACTGCCGACTCGGAGGTATTAAAATAATGTCGGTGGACGGCGGTCATATTAATAATATTCGATTTGATCATATTCAGATGACCAACGTGGATGTACCTATTTTCATACGTCTGGGTGGACGACTATCCACCTTTCATCCCGACCAGAAACCTTTGGTGCCGGGTGCGATTACCAATGTCGTCATTCGCAATGTCACCGCTACTGTAGCCGCTGAGAGCCGATTGCTCTTTCCCACCGGCATTGTCATCAGTGGCTTTCCGCACCACCGCATCGGACACATCGCGCTGGAAGATATTTCGATGACGCTTTCCGGCGGCGGCACGGCCGGCGATGTGCATGTCCACATACCCGAGCGAATAAGCGCATTCCCCGATATTGATATGTTCTCGCTCTATTATCCTTCATATGGAATGTTTGCTCGTTATGTAAAATCCATTTATCTGGAAAACGTACAATTCACATTGACCCATCCCGATTTGCGGCCCGCAGTAATTTGCGAGCACGTTAACAGGATACATTGGCAACATGCACCGGCACCAGTATTTTTGCACCCAATGCCGTCATCTGAAAACCACACATCATCTGCCGGAAATGGCTGATAAAAGGAGCAGACCGTGGCGAACGACGCGCCTCGCAAATACGACTTAAATACCGAATTATCTGCTGAACGTACGATGTTGGCCTGGCTGCGAACAGGGTTGGCGCTGATGGGGTTTGGCTTCGTAGTGTCTAAGTTTGGGCTTTTTCTGCGCAAGCTGGCAGAACTGCGTAACATCCATATGCGCGTCTCCCCCAATGAGACGCTGTCGGTCTGGATAGGTGTAGCGCTGGTGCTATTGGGGGTGCTGGTTAATATTATCGCCAGCGCCCGGTTTTTCAAGACCATCTCTCAGTTACGCGAGGGCCAAAGTCCAACGGCACCAAAATGGCATCCATCCATTGTAATCGCCATCATCATGTCCGCTATCGGCATCGCCATCGCCGTATATCTTATTCATATTCGGTAAGACCACGAACAGATGGTTCTCCGTCCGGTGACTCCGCCTGACCCACCACATCAATCATTTACGAAGGTCCGCAAAAGTATTTTCATAGTTTCGGTCAACCCTCGCGCATCCGTCATTTGCAACCACGGGTCTTGGTGACGTATAGCGATGGCAGGAAGCCGCAGCATTTGCCAGTGCGGTGCGTGCGGAGGCATTCGAGATCAACGTGTAGACACAAGGCCGTCGGCGGGATTCGGCAGGCAATTTCAAAATACTGTTGGCCGCATACAATGCCAGTCGTTTTACGGCGGAGATGAAATGCAGCTAGCTACACTTCAGGCCAAATTGGATCAGATGGCTTTTGTCCAGTTCTATGGCCTGCAAATCGAAACGCTTGAGCCCAATCGATGCATTACCAAGATCACCTATCAAAACAAATTAGAGCGTCCTGGCGGGATTGTTGCCGGACCTACGTTTATGATGGCGGCCGATGTAACGTTTTGGCTGGCGCTGGTTGGTGAACTTGGCATCGAAACACCCGTGGTGACCGCGAATCTACAAAGCTCATTCCTGAATGCCTGCCGCGAGCAGGACATCTGGTGCGAGGCTAAGGTTATCAAGTTTGGACGGCGGCTGATTTACGGCTCGGCAGAATGCCGCAACCACCGCGGCGATATCTTTACCCATCATACAGTTACATATGCTCGACTCATTCGTGACTGAGAGTCTGTTCAAGATCGCTTTTTAGACTACACCGGAGCAGTTGATGAACGGGTTCACGGCGAGACTCAATTCAGCTCTGACGCGCTGCTGGCCTCGCCAAGCTGCGCCAAATGATAAAGGTGAAGTATGCCCGCCGCTGCGGCGATGCGCACCTTCTCGGATGGATCGTGCAGCATACGCACCAGTCTGTCAGCGTTAGAACCATCGGGTATCCACCCTAATGCCAATGCCGCCAATACACGGTAACTGACATTTGAACTGTGAGCATAGTGTCGCGCGATTTTTTCTCCCTGCTCGCTGCCTCGTTGTCCCAAACCTCGGGCTGCAATGAGCCGTCCCGCAGGTAACGGATCATGAAGTCCGTTAAGCAATACGTTGGCTGCAAGCGGCGTGTTGAGTGATCGACTGGTGTTAAGTGCCGCAAGATGGTCGATGGCATATCGGCTATAACTCAAGGCAATAATGCTGGAGATAGCTCGGTGATACCCAAGTCGAGCCAATGCGGAAGTGACAGCGAGACGCACCGCATGAACAGAATCGCTGGAATCCGTGCGCAGCAATCCAATCGCGCTCGGGTCGCCTAATCGCCCCAGCACCATCGCCGCATTGGCGCGAACTGTTGCGTTTATCGAGTGTAATAGTATCGCTAACTGCCCCATATCATGCTCATCACCAACGCGGGCAAGGGCGTAGATGATCCCCGCCTTCAGCCGTTGACCGGAGTTCGGATAGATTTGTAAAAGCTCTGATTTAAAAGTGCGAAGACGCAGGTTGCCGATCACTATGCACGCTGTGAATCGAACCGCTGACGATCGGTCCTTCAGCGCCTCTCGCAGCGCAACGACGTCCGACGAGGCAGGGAGTTGACTGGAAGATTCCACAGCCGCACAACGGATAGCTGACGATGGACTATGCAGGCCATCCATAATGACACCTTCAGCGGGTGCTATGGATATTGGCGCATGGGATACATCGGTAGCTGCGCACCCCCCTATCAGCGCGCTACAAGCAGCAATTCCTGCCGTTCGAATCAGCTTATAGAGGCATCGTCGGATCATGCATAGTCCTCTTGTGTTACCTTTCTAATTCGGCGCATCTGCACCATCACTCTTGGCGGATGATACCACGTTGCCTAGTGACTGTCGGCGAAGGCGTAGGTAGCTCACGCCGAGCCCCAATAGCATCAAGCCCGTTAATCCAAGTATCCAACTGGAAAATAAATATCCCCAACGAGTGAAAACGGTAAGCCGCGTGTCAATCAGAATGTCGGCGACGGATATTCCTCTGACAAACGCATGATGCCCGTCAGAGCTGACCAGCTTGATAATTCGTCCCGATGGGTTAATAAAACCACAATAGCCGCCGTTCACGCATCTGGCAATGCTAATCCGATTTTCCACGGCTCGGACCTGATCCAGTTGTAGATGCTGTAAAAGCTCCGGCCGGCTCTGATACCAGCCGTCATTGCTGATTACCACCAGGAAATCGGCCCCTTTCACACCGTGATGCGGCTGACAAAACATGCGCGCCGGTGTAGCCATGGCATCCTCGTAGCAGATTGGTACACCAAACACGTATGGTTTTCCACCTGCATCAAGGACAAAATGATGCCAAGAATCGCCGGGCGTCAACGAATAATCACCATTGGGTCCAAATGGCGTGAAATACGACAGTAAATGGTGCAGCCAGGGTGCCGAGTTTTTGAAAGGCAGATACTCGCCAAATGGAACCAAATGCCGCTTGGCATAGTAGTGATGATCTTCACCTCGTTTCGGCGTAAAAAGAACCGCTATATTTTGCATGCGGTCAACGTGCCCTGATTTATTGAATCGCACCCCGGATGCTCCCACGAGGACGGAAGTGTGGAACCGCTTGGCAAAGTGAGTCAGACGTCTGGCAAAATGCTGATCCATAACCAGCGTGCGGCGTCCTCGCCCCTTCACGTACCAGGCAGGCGACTGCGCCAGCCATGATGGATTCAAAAAGCCGGGCACCATGGTTTCCGGCCATACAACTAAGTTGGGATGTTCACGTGCGGCGCGCAAACCTAATTGATAATAAGAATTGAAAAGCCGCTGCTGACTTGTAATAGAATTGCTCGACTTAATCGACTGAGGGATATTCTGTTGCAGTACTGCAATACGGGGTCCGGCGCGAAATGGCCTGTGATGAAATTGCCAAAATCCGTAGATGATCACCATCAGCCAGATGCATGCCACTAGGATCACCCCGGCGAGCAATGACCTTTTTTGCCCATGCGGTGCGGCGCCAATGAAATACCGGGCTACATCCGCAATAATCGATGCCGTCATGACAGCCAGAAAAGTCAGTCCCGCTGCTCCAAAAATCGACATGCATTGCAGGATAATCGGAGAATTGGCAAACGCGACGCCGAGGGTGAACCATGGAAAACCGGTAAATAGATGGCCTCTGATATATTCCAGCGAGGTAAAAAGCATCGGCGCCGAGACCCAGATGGGAAGCCAGATGACTTTAGCTACCAGATGCGTCAACCAGAAGAACACGACCAGATAAAAACCACAGTAGATGCTTAGTGCAATATATCCCGCAACTGTAATACCGGAAAGCCAATATAAATTCACAACATAATAAATGGATGAAATTAGCCAGATGTAAAGCAGATATCGGATGCCTGCCCGCTTGCCTTGAGCCGCAAGTATCAGTGGCGTCAGAGCCACGGGGGTAAGGAACCACGCGGCAATCGGCGGGAACACCATCGACAGCAATACCATGGTGGCAAGTGGTAAGCTGGCAGCCATCCAATACTTAGCGTTGGCGTGCTTGGGCTCATGGGATGGTAACGATGCAGAAGTTGAGGTCATGCAGGCATATCAACCCGAGAAGCAAACACTATAACCGGCAGCCAACGGTCTCAAATTGCCGCCTTATCGCACGATACGGGCGCTTCCCCCTGTGTATACGTGCGCCAGCCCGGCAAGGTTGATTTGACTTGTATCACCATGTGTATTTTGAAGCAAGGCACCACGTGCTTAACCAATAGCCACTGCTTCCTGCGGATTCATGCCGCTTGACACTTCGTAAGCCAATCCTGAACAAAAACCATTTTTCCTCCCTCCACTGCCCCATACTTCCATCAAGTAGCTGAATTCAATACGGCCATGTCGTGGTGGGGAAAATCGGGCCATGCCCCCACCCAAATTGAGCACGTCTAATTTTGCCTCCATTGCAGATTTAATTGTCATGTTGTTTTTCTTAAATTCTGTATCCCGGTGAGCGCTGGTGGTGACCCTGCATTTTTCGACCACTCTCGCTGCGGCGAAACGCTGATAGAATAGACTGGCATAGTCTGACTGCTAAAGTGTGCGGTTTACGCCGAAAGCCTCAGGCGGTTGGGCAGTAGATAAGGAAAAATATGACGACCCGCAAATCGATAGACGTTAGTTCAATGCCGTCCGTTTTTGTGCTGCCACAGTTGCTGAATATTTATTCCGCTGGCCGGCTCGGCATGGCGCACAAGAACGCCATCACGGTTATACCCGTTCACCAAGCTGCGGATCGAGGTGCGTTAAAAAAAGAGTTTGATGCCGAAATTTGGGATGCTATCGAAGCCCAGAGAAAAGACCACGTGTTTACGGCGGCGGCAGGGGCAACGCGTCATTTGCGGATAAACGATCGGCGCGTTGCGCTAATTGGATTAGGCGCTGATTCGGCTGACCGGTCAAATCTTTGCTGGGCAGGAGCGCTGGCAGCGCAGGCTGCCAGAGATAGTTCATCATCCACGGCCGAGATTGTGCGTGGATCGATTCCTGCATCCGACTGGCTGCAAACCGCCGTGCATATGGCTGAAGGGGCCGAACTTGGAAGCTTTACGTTCCAACAGTACAAAAATAATCCAGATTCCCCACAGACGCGAAAGAGACTGCACTTTGCGTTTGCGGATGAATCACATCTGACCACATTTAATCGCGCTGTCCATGATGTGGTGCGGTGTGCCAGCGCCGCTAATTTCGCTCGGCATCTTGCCAACCATCCGCCCAATGTGATTAATCCAACCACATTGACACAGATATGCCGACAGCTCGCCAAGCAGTGCGGCTTGCGCTGTACAGTTATAAACTTTGAGCAAGCCACTCGCCTATCAATGGGCGGGTTGTGTAGCGTCGGACGAGGCAGCCCGAATAAGCCCGCCATGATCATTTTGGAGCACAAGCCCTCCAGCTCCCGCAGCGGGCCACCGATTGCACTGGTGGGCAAGGCGGTGACTTTTGACACCGGGGGAATTTCCATCAAACCAGCCGCCGGTATGGGACGAATGAAATATGACAAATGCGGAGGTATGGCGGTCATCGGCGTTGCAGCGGCGGCGGCGATGATGAACCTGCCCCGCCACGTCGTATGCGTAATCCCAACGGCCGAAAATATGGTTGATGGTGAGGCGTACAGGCCGGGGGACATCATCCGCATGTATAATTCCAAGACGGTCGATGTGACCAATACGGACGCTGAAGGACGGCTCATCTTGGCGGATGCAATCAGTTATGTCTGCAAACATTACCATCCATCAGCAGTAGTAGATTTAGCCACGCTGACCGGTGGAGTGGTTACGGCGTTGGGCGGTGTTTATGCGGGGCTGATGGCAAATGATGACGCGCTGGCAGAACAATTAATAGGCGCAGGTCGTGCAGCGGATGAGCTGCTTTGGCGCCTTCCATTAAATCCGCGGTATCGCAAGCTCTTAGATTCCCCTCATGCCGATATGGTCAACAGCGGAGACCGGGAAGCGCACCCCATTCAGGGTGGCATATTTTTACAGGAATTCGTTACGGCAGGCACGCCGTGGGCCCACTTGGACATTGCGGGAGTATCCTATCTAAAAGAAGATTATCGTTATCTGAAAGGATTGCAAGCCAGTGGTTTTGGTGTTCGCTTAATCATTGAATTTATTAAATCTCGTGGTTAGTCTCTGAGAGCCTGCCGGACCAACTAACGGAATACCAATATCTGAAACGCGACGACAGTTTGCGGATGTGGCTGGATCGAGGTTTGAACGGCCGGGTTTCACACATCCTCACTATGGTCATCCCAAATATTCAGCAGAATCCGCCTTGCGTTGATCAGACGGGAGCCATAGCAAAGTGGCGTATTTAGAATTATCAAAGGGAGTAACGATGGCGCCACGGAAGTTTTGCCGTTCAGCGACGATATCTGCTTGGA
>DZDI01000293.1 GCA_022730455.1 Phycisphaera mikurensis
ATAGGCGGATGGCCCATCCAGGTTGAATGCCTATCTCCGTCTCCCCATCTCCCATCTCCTACCAATGCCATCTCCCTGGAGATTGGATTGTCCATTGCGAGATCGTTTGGAAGTATTGCCAAGTTTTCTCTCCGGTCTGCTAAAGTTATGACACCAGGCGCAATCAAACCTTTCTTCGGTCACATGGATCGCATGGTCTTCCTTAAAACCTTTAGATGCTTTCAGCTTATGGCATTGCGTGCACACCTGCAGGGGGTCGCCTTTTAATTGATATCCCAACTGACCTTGCAAATCCATTCTTGGAAGCTGACCCTCGGAAAGGTCACGGTGACATTGGCCGCAGTCCAGGGCATTATCTGCGGGTTTAACACCATGGTTGATGGTTTGAAAGGTGTGTATATCAACCATTCGGTAATCGTCCTGCGAAGCCGCCATGACGGCTCTGTCAAAATCGCCCGTAAAGAAGAAGGTTGCCGTGGAATGCGGAATGATCTCTCCTGAGGTATTGGACATCGCCGAGTTGGAAACGTGTTCCTTCATCGGATAAATCATTGCATTGACAGAATTGACACCCCCGTTGGGTACCCCGAATTCAAACTGTCCAGCCGCGTTTTTACTGGGAACTTGCCCCAAAGCATACACCTGGCTGGTGCCATCGAACCATTTATATGTTGGGATGATGTTCGAATCCCGGACCTCTTCGGCCTTAAACCCCCCCTGGCCGTTGAACAGGCCGGCCGCAAAAACAGGGATCTCCCAGTTTCGGCTAATCTCGGTACTGTTAAGATTGGCAAATAGCGGAATATGGCAAGTCTGGCAGGCGACGCGCGCGGTGTGATCATCTAATTTTTTGTCCCCATGCGGGGTTTGGCTGTGGCAGCCACCGCTGAAACACGTTAATCGCTCGGGTCTATCATTGGGCCTAATATCGAGTCCGCGCCCCAGTACTCTATGTTTATTGAACTGGTGGCAGTCCTGGCAGGATAAGTTCTCACCCTCCGGAGACATATGGATTTCAGCATTTTTGGGTGGATTCACCGTTGCAGTTCCAAGATCGCCTCTTTTACCGCAATCTGTCCCGGCTGCATAGGCATGACATCTTAAACAGGTTGCGCGATTTGGCGTATGGACGGTCCGGGCCGCCTCCACAATGGAAATTGACATTTTAGAAGGATCGGGCTCAAATTTGAAATTACCAACTGCATCCTCGATAGGCAAGGTCCATCTCCGTAAGATATTGTCAAACCCGATGAAGCTGATCGTTTCAAATGGTGGCGCCGGTTTGCGCTCATAGTTCTCCTGGTGGCACATGAGACAATCAATATTGTTGAGTTGATCAGCGCTGACTTGCGATGTCGGCACGCCGCCGTTGCCCACATGGCATGCCCAGCAGGCGACGCGGCGCGATGTCACGACGGTGCCGCAGTAGGTATTAAAGCCTAGATCGGCCTTGCCGGCATTGCCATTAATATTGGGGACATTTGGCGTAGGTCCGGACCACTGATAATGGACCGACTGGAACATTTCTCTGGCCGCTTCTGTATGACAGGTCACACAGGTTGAAGGGCCATCATACGCATTTATGCGTGTGTGGGCATTCACAGTTTCGAGTGACGACACCCCAGCAGCCCAGACCACGCCCGTGGAAACGCCTATGTACAAAACGAAAATCAAGGAAAATAATTTTCTTGGATGCATAAATTCCTCCTTTCTTGTAGGGGCTA
>DZDI01000020.1 GCA_022730455.1 Phycisphaera mikurensis
TGCTTTTGCCGCTGCCTGAAGTGGGCGCCAATACCATCAGCGTCCGGGGCGACGGCGGTCGATCTAACTCCGTGGTGGTAGAGGTCAAACGCCGACGGTTTAATATCATTACCAACCCGAAACATCTCATCGGCATGGAATACGAGACATGGTTCGGGCCCGGTTACGCCCAGTGGGGCCACGAAGAGGCGGAGCCGATACTTGGCCAATACAGCTCGCTGGATCCGCGCGTCCTGCGGCAGCAGGCGCTGTGGTTTAATGCCATGGGTATTAATTTTGTAGAACTGGACTGGACCAATAACCTTGTGAAGCCTTTTCCGGACGCCCCGGCCCGTGAATGTATTGCGGCCAACAAGGCCCTCTTCCACCTTTACGCCCACATGCGGCAGCACCCGAAGGTGGTTTTTCTCATGGGGCCGGAACACAACTACTGGAAGAACCACGCCACACCCTACACAGGGCCATGGTTCAATGCGCAGTTGAATTATGTATACGCCCATTTTATTAATAATCCGAAGTATCGCCACATGTATTTGCATTACCTTGGCAAACCGCTGCTGCTTTTGTATCTCAACGGTCCTCGCTTTGCCCATCCTCCGAAGGTGCATGATCCACGCTTTACCATTCGCTATGTCGGTGCCTGGCTGCAGTACACGAAAGAAGAGCGCTATGGCGTCTGGTCCTGGTATGACCAGAAGGCCACGCCGACGTTTTACCATGGCAAGGCCGAGGCGCTGACTGTCGCCAGCGGTTATCCCGCCGTCTCGTCGCCTGGCGGAGGACTGAATAATTGGCTCGGACCTGATGCGGGCGGAAAGAATTACGGCGAAACCTACCGTACCCAATGGCGGGTGGCGGACCGCTATCGGCCTCACTTTTTATTCCTCTGCCAGTTCAATGAATTTGAGCCGCCGGATCAATACAGCGTCAACTTAAGCAACGATATGGAGCCCACACTGATGACGGAACTGGGTTCGCACCGGCCCAGTGGTTGGGGCTTTTTTTATGTCAATTTGACACGATGGGAAATTCATCGTTACCAGCGCCTCAACACGGCGAAGCGCCCATGAGGATGCAGGCTCCCGAATTTGCCGCGTTTGGCAGGGTGCCAAAATTCACCCCGCCGCGGTGCGTTGGCGGACCGGCAATCATGCAGCACCCTTATCGAGGGCGACCCACGGCGGATATTTTCCATACAGCGGGATACAGGCCCGTTAAATCCATTCGACGGACAATACGCGGCGTGTGCGCGCTGTTAAGCGGTTCTAAAAACACGGTACCCGTGAACGGGAGATACTTTTGGCAACCGCTCTATCGTTGCGGAGAAACGCCACGTTTCTTTATCGCGCTGGCGTCCATCAAGAAAAACTCTTTATCCCATGGAGATGGATAAAAAAGATTCCGATGGTGTTCGGTCCACGGCAGAGTCAATCCTCGTTGGGGAATGCGTCGATGCTGATCGGGCGGATGGTGATGGCGGCCGGATCTGTTGGGCAAGCGTGTTCGCAACTACCGCAGCCCACGCACCCATTGGTTTTTACCAATACGCGCCCGCTGGTTTGACTCACGATGATCGCTGAGCCACCAATGGGGCAGGCCTCAACACACAATCGGCAGTCCTCACCATGCGACCGCAGGCATGAGCCGCCATCCACCACGGCAAGGCCAATGCGAATGCGGGCTTTTTCCACAAGCTTTAGAGCACCGGATGGGCAGGCCTTCATGCAGGCGAGTTCATCACACACCACGCAGGGGGCTAGGGCTGGCAGGATGTAGGGGAATCCACCGCCAATCTTGGCTTCCGCGTCGATAGTAATGCACTTAACCGGGCATGCCTGCACACACAGAGCGCATTTGGAGCAGGTTTTTTCAAAGTCATCCGCGGGCAGAGCTCCCGGCGGACGCAAGATGACGTCCGGCGTGGCATACCGGTCGTAATGGTCGTAGTACTCGGTGCCTGAATACATGGGAGCTGCATCGTGGCCGGAATCAGCATCAAACGCGCTGGTTATCGGTCCCACCTTACGCTCGATCAGGTTGGCTACCGGCGCCATCATGTCGCGGATGCAGCGGGCAAAAAAGCCTCGGCGGCTCGGATCGGCTTCATCAGGGAAAGCTGGTACGCTGGTATTTTTGAAATCAGGCGCCGGGGGCATCTCTGACGTCGGCGTGTTATCGGCTCCTGCCGCATCCGAGGCTGAATGTTCCTGGCCAGCAGTTGGTTGGTCGGCATCCGCGTCATGGGTGGCAGCACTGTCGGTTGCCTCGGGCCAAGTAGCATTACCGTCCAAGTTGCGAAGGAAAGGGCGGGTTGGCGGACGCTTGCTCCATTCCGATGAATCGCTTATCGATTTTTTATCCTGATCTTCCATATCACCATGATAACATTATATAGGCGTTGGGTTGTAATTTGGACGGTCTTGGGAGTCTGTCCAAGTAATAGCAGGGCTCGACTCGCGCTGCTTGCTTTGGGGCATGACTATACGCATGATGAGGCTATGAAGATGGGGTGGCAAACGCTTGCAATCTGCATGGCACTATCGCTGGCGGGGTGCTCCGCGGTTTGGGGCCATACGCCAACGCCGGCCATATCTCCGGTTTCCTCGGATATAAAGCGCTTGGGCAGCAGTCGCTGGAAAGTGCGGCATGCGGCCGAGAAGGCCTTGCTGCTGCGGGCTGCCGTGGCGTTACCGGTGGTAAATGCAGCCTTGGCGCACAGTGTAAATCCGGAAGTCGCACTGCGTTTACGGCGTGTTGGCCTGCAGTTATATCTGGAACAGAATTTGCCTGAGGGAGGGCGGCGGCCATTTTTGGGGATTCGCTTTCTGGTTTTGTCGCATGTGCCGGAGATGCACCGACTTTCCGCCGTGTATGTAAGCAGGGTATTGACTGGTTTGCCAGCCGGACGGGTATTGCGGCAGGGTGATTTGATTGTGGGGATAAACGGTCGCTATTTTGGCCTAGGCATGACCAACGAGGATTTTGTGCGATTGATGAGTGTGTTTCAGGCCGAGAGCCGGATTGAACTGCGCGTGCTGCGCGGCGACCGTTGGCTCAATATTCACGTACGCTTAATAGCGGCACCGGCTGATGATTTACGGCTGGCGGCGTGGATGAACCATCGCTCATGGCTTATAGGTCAATATTTTAAGTATCTGCAGCATTTGAAGAGGCTTTCAGGGCGCCGCCGCCCGGATGACTCTGATTCGCCAATTGTCTTTTTCAGTCGGGGTAAAAAGCCAAAATCGTGAAGGCGCACCGCAGATTGACCGATATCCTTTGCGGAATATGGTTGGCGGCTGTCGATGGTATTATGCGCTGTGGGTGGCGCGATGCCAGCCGCATCCGACGGTGCGTCCGGGTGTACAATGATGCCCGGTCGGCATCTGGTGATGGTGGGTTCTATTACGTCGGCGGCGCCCCGTTGACCACGCATTGGCAGGCCGGTATAAGGTTTCAGACTGGCGCTGGCTGAAGTTGGTTATCGGCCTTCAGCGGCGGGACTGAATTTAAGAACCGAAATGATGTTAATGAGTTGCTCGTCTAGATTAGGGTGTTCGGAATGATGCCGGCAAAAATGCGTAAAAGTGGTTGGCTCACAAGATATCTTTTAGTGGGCGCTGCAGTGATGGGCACCGGCGGCCTCGCGTTCGCGAGCGGCAGCGGGCGAATACAGTTGGCCGATCAACTGGTCAATGATGCACGCAGCATCGGGCGAAACACGGCGATCGCGCCCGCACGGGCTGCGGCCATCGCTCGTTATCTGCTGGGTATGGCGGTTCGGTTAGACCCGAAGTCGGCTACCGGTTACAGGTTGTTGGCGGAGGCGGCAGTATCCGTTGACAAGCCGGCGCTGCGTGTTAAGGCGCTGTTGGTACTTTGTAGACTTCAGCCCAATGACTTGGTCGCGCAATTAAAGTTGCTCGATGCGCTCGCCGGAGCCAAACAGACGGTGGCAGGCCGCATCGCCATTTATAAGGTGGCCATTAAGGCGCACGGCGTGAATCAACAGCTCGGCAGCATGATTGCGCTGCGGCTGGGCGAATTGTATATGGTTGAGGCGCGGAAGAATAAGTCCGCAGCTTATTTCATCAAAGCCGTCAAAATGGACCCGGCCAATGTAGACGCATGGAATCTGATGTTGGATGGGCTGGCCAAAAATCATGCCGGGCCGGTGCAGCGAATGTACGTTGTTATCCAGGCTCTCAAATGCGATCCCTATCAGCCCGCGCTTTTGAAGACGGGTGCGGAAATTCTCGCATCGCATCGTCTGTACGCCATGGCCGCTGCCTGGGCGAATCAAAGCATTCAGCAATATCAGCGGGCACGGGAAAAATTAGATCCGGGTTTTGCCGGCGATTTGGCGGCGTTTTGGCAAATGGGAGGAAAATCGCAGGAGGCCCACGCTTACCTCAGTGAACTCACGGCCCTGCGTCATCCCACGGCCGGAACCTTATCACTGGCATTGGCGGCCATCTGTAAAGGTCGCACTGCCAACGGGAATCTGTCGGGGTTACTGCTGACACGATTGGAATCGCGGGTTAAAAAAGCCATTAAGGTAAACCATTCGCCCGACCTAAAGGCGGATTTACTCTGGCTGAAAGTGCTTTACGCACCGAAATTGCCGTCTGATATCAACGCTCAGGTGGCCGGGCTTGAAAAGTTGCTCGGCCGTGAGAGTCCGGTGTATCTGCGGATACATGGTTGGCAATTGATGCGAGAACTTTACGCCGGTGCCGCCATGGCGAAGTTCAAAGCCGCCGGGACAGATCCATATGCACAATTGGGTCATGCCCGACTCCTGTCGCAGAGTGGGCATCTGCGTCAGGCCGGGAAATTATTGGATAAACTCTGGGTGACAGCGCCCACCACACTTATCGCGCTGCAAACGTATACTGAGGCCCGGCAATTGGGCATTAAATTGCAGATGCCGGCGGGTGCCGCCACAATCAGCAAACTGGCCCGTGAATATCCCAAGGGGATGCTTCACGTGATGGCGCATCCCGAGCGCGTGATATTGGAATCAATCCATTTCCTCCATCGCACCTCCCGCTCGGGCGAGCCCATGTATGCCCGTGTCGATTACTACAATGCATCCCCCAGCACATTGGCGGTTGGCCCGACAGCCGCTATCACGACGAATGTCGCAATGGTGGCGAGGCTGGAAGGGCTGACCGACCAAAACCTCGGCACTTACGCCGTCGATTCAAACCCGCAGATATTCAGTTTGGATTCCAACGCCACCTTGGAGGTGCGGTATCGATTGGATCAAGGCATGCTGCGTGCCATTCTGCAACAGCATCCGCTTTCAATGCTCGGTGGCAGAATTGACTTCATAACCAATCCGATTATTGATCACAATGAGGTATTCCCCGGTCTTGGCGGCCAGGTGCTCTCTGCCGGGTATTTTACGGTGGACGGTCTGCCATCCGACATGCCATCCGACCTGACGGTATTGGCCAATAAATTTTCATCGCTTTCGCCGGCCCATCGCATGTTGGCGGCGAGCGTCCTGGTCAATCACCTGGCGGCGGTTATTAAAACCGCGCACTCGGGTGCGGCCGGACATCGTGAGGCTGCACAAATCGCGTCGGTTATAAAACGAACGCTGCTGCAGGTTATCAATGATGCCGATGAGGTGGACACGCAGGCTTGGCTGCTGAGAATCGCTCCGCAAACGGGTCTGCCGCACGCGCTTTCGCAGGCCCTTGACGGGCTGATTCATTCATCATCCAAACGTGTGCGGGCTTTTGCCTACCTGCGGCTGTACGATTCGGCGCGCCAAGGCAGTGCCGGTACGAAGGTCGCCAAAACGTTAGAGCTGGCGGCCCATACAGAAAGCAGTCGTCTGCTAAAGCATTTAGCGCTGGCATTTGCCGAACAGGCGGCAGTGATTGCCAAAACCAAATAGTTGCATGGCACCGTGAAGACATCGGGTTTTCGATCGGGACGCGAAAAATATCGGCACGTTGCGTTGGCGTACGCGAATGCAGAGAGGATCATTCCCGGCGGCGGACGTCCACCAAAAAGGCAAAACCCAGTCCAGCCAAGGCGGTAATAACCAGCGGAATCCGCACTGGCTGATACAGGGCGATACCGGCATACCAAGGCAGAGGGGGAACCGGGCGTGGGGGGATGCGCTTAAGCGAACGGGCGATGAGGCTTTGCACATTGCGGGGTGCGGTAAATCCTTTCAGGGGCAAAACCTTCTCGCCGGGCGTGACCATGTCCATCTGTCGATTGGCCAACCGCTGCATCATGCGCCGGTCGTGTTCGGTCAGGGCGATAAACTGCTTCTGGATGGAAAGTTTTTCATTCATCAATGCCAAAGTGGACTCAAGAGAATGTTTCTGCTGGCGAGCCTGCCTCAGGGATTGCGCCGCCGGTGTAAGCACAATCAGGGCAATAATGGCCAATGAAATCAGTAATACAATCCAACTTATTAAACCGGCACCGAATATGACCGGCACGGCAAAAAAACGGGGAATGGTTTTTGTTTGACGCATTTGGCGCCATCCTTTGCGCTATGCCAGCTTCCAGTTCGCACGATTGTCCGACAGAGTTGCCATTCTGGCAAGTACGCCACTCTGGCATGGCAGGGCTGGAGCCAACGCCTCATCGGCAACGCCGGGACATGGTGCGACAATCTTGACGTGGGCACCCTGTAGCGCAGATATCCTGTCTGCACACCAAGGGCCGAGAGACCATCCGCGTGTGCGGGTCGTTTCGCCGCCGGGCTTGAACCGGGGCGTTTGTGAACAACGATTTGATCTGCGTCAGTTAGCAGCGTGGGCTTGCCCACGGCAATACTATGCCCACATGGCGAGTCCGAAATCGATTGGGTTGCGGCATGGTGGAGGCGTTTTCCGTCTCATAACCTGTTAAAAATGCTTTGAAACATGGTTGCCAGTGGGGGAGTTTCAGAGGCATAACCGATTATTAAAACAGGGTTTTTGGGCTGCATTGAAAGGATCCATTGAAAGGTGATCATCTCCATTTTGCGGGCGGTGAACTGGCCATTGTGCTGAGCCGATTTGACCTTGGCCAGATATCGGCGGTGGTGGCGTATGATCGCGGTTGTAAGCGGTCACCGAAGGTCAAGATTATCTGCGAGAAGGGCAAATTTTTGCTCAAGCGGCGGGCAAGCGGCAAGGATTCGCCCAAGCGGGTGGCAACATCGCACCGCATTCAAGCCATGCTTCAGGCTGAGGAATTTCCCGTAGCACGGTTATTGGCTAATCACATTAATGGCAGTACAGCGTTGGTTCATGAGGGGCAAACCTATGAACTATTTGAATATGTTTCAGGCAAACGGTTTCATGGATCAGTCGGACAGTTTATTGAAGCCGGTGCGAAACTGGCGAGCTATCACCGAATATTGGCGGGTTCCGCTGCAGAACTGGACCTGCCCAGCGGAGGGGTGCATCAATCCAGTCAGATACAGAAATTGTTTCGCAAATTGGTGGCAAGTGATCTGGGAGATGGCAGCCAAACCTTGCGGGCGAGTCTCCAGCGGGCGTTGGCACGGCTGGGTACGCTTTACCACACGGCGGCAACCCGCGTTAACCAGATTGGCTACAACGATTGGCCACTGGTAGTGACTCATTGCGATTGGCATCCCGGTAATCTGCTTTTTGATAATGGGCGTGTTCTGGCTGTGCTGGATCATGATTCGCCGCGCTTGCAGCCGCGAATTGCGGACCTGGCCTGCGGCATGCTGCAATTTGCCATTCGGGTGGAAAGCGCAGATGGCATCGGTTTTGATCCGAGCATTGATCTGGAGGCAGCGCGACAATTATTAATGGGCTATGACCGTATCTCCGTGGTAAGCGTGGCGGAGATCAAAGCTATTCCCTGGTTGATGATTGAAGCGATTGCCGCACGGGTGGCGGTAGCTTTGGCTTCGAGGCTCTTCGCTGGCGGCACCGCCGCTGCATCCCTGATCCTCATGATGGATGCCCGGGCGGCTTGGATTGCAGAAAACTCCCAACGCATCCTGCACGAACTTCTCAAGCCAGCGGACCAACCTGTGGCGGTCGGCCCAGCCAGCCGTCTAACCTCTCATGCCCCAAAAGCTGTAGGCTGCGATGCGAGGAGCGGCCCGATTGAGACAACTCGGCCGGTTGCCAACATGCCGCAGTAGGGATTGGATTGGCCATGCCAGCCTGCGATGTGCCGGAAGCGCCCCGGATGCAAGGCGTCGGGCCGTGGGCAACATCATTTGGTTTCAGGCTCGACACCGCGTGTGGATCGGGTAAATTTGCAGGTCGTAGTGAGGTGACGCCATGTACGAACTGAACGTTGACGACTTGCTCAAACCCATCTCGGCGGAAAAGCCCTGCGGTGAAGACCTGTCATATGATCTGGCCTTTGCGGAATTGGAACGCCTGATGCCCGGCAAACCGGAACAGGAGATGGGCAACGTGAAGGTGCCAGCCGAGGAACCCGACTGGAAGGATGTGTTTCAACGCTGCGTGGCGTTAATGAGTCGCACCAAAGATGTGCGTGTGATGGTTAACCTGACGCTGGCTGAAGCACGTTTGCGCGGGGTAGAGGGTGTGCGCGATGGGCTGCAATTAATCCATCGGCATCTGGAGTCCTACTGGCCAACGCTCATGCCGCCGCTGGATATCGAGGACAATAACGACCCCACCTTGCGGGTTAACGCGATTGCATCGATGTCGCCGCCCAGCGATGCGTATGATGACCCGCTTAAGTTTCCTCAACGATTTTTAGACGTTCCGCTGGCCGAATCACGTCAACTCGGCCCCATCACCCTTCGGCAAATTATGGTGGCAACGGGCGAATTGCCGCCGTCAGCCGGTGGAAAAAAACTTGATCCCGCCGCTGTGGAAGCTGTGTTTCGTGATACCCCACCCGAGCGTCTGGCTGTGTTGGGTAAGGCAGCATCCGAGGCGGTTCAGGCGTGGGACGGTTTGGATAAAGTCCTGACCGCACAGGTGGCGGCGGGTAAGGGCGCCGATCTGCGGGGAACTCGGAAAATTATTCAAAATTGGGTTACGCAGATTCAAAAACGGCTCGCTGGTGGGGCGGCTGGGGCGACGGCGGTATCTGCCGGCGGCGCACCAACTCCGGATGAGGGCGTAGCCACGGGTGCAGCGGTGGCTCCGGTGCAGATGGTTGAACGGGGCATTAACAGTCGCGAAGATTGTATCAAAGCCATTGATGATATCTGTACGTATTTGGAAGCCGCCGAACCGTCGAGTCCCGTACCGATGATGCTTAAGCGAGCACGAAAATTAATCAGCAAAAACTTTCTGGATGTCATCGCGGATCTTTCGCCTGAGGCACTCAAGGCGATTAAGGCCATTGGCGGCGTAACCGACGATAAAAAATAGCTGCGCTGCCGAAGAGGTAGTACCGGTCGTCCGGCTGGTGTATATTAACCGTGGGTGGGGAAAGATAATTATTGAAGTGGGTAAGGTTTTGAAGGGCAGACCATGGCAAACATTCCCACGTTAAAAGATTGGAAACAGCAGACCGAGTTGGGGATCACCAAGCCTCGGAGCAGGCTCTTCAAGCTGATTGATGATGCGATCGAAAAATACAACAAGGCTCCGTCACCTGACAACGCCACCCGAATTCGCATTGCTTTGATGCGATGGATGCAGAACGAAAACCAGAATTGGGAGACGGACGCACGCAACAAGCTACCTGCCCGTCCCATTACTTCATTAATGGGAACACTGGAATCAATGCGGCTGCCTCTGGATACCGCCGATGTGGCGATTCTCCGGGAGATAGCCTCGACACGGCCGATGCGGATGCGGCAGATGTTTGGCGGTAAAAAGTTGAAACTGCGGCTGGCTCTCTCGGTAGAGAAAATGGGACAAGCGGCCAAGGAACTCTATGATGAAGCGAAAAAGCAGGGTGGCCACGATATCGGCGGCCCGGCCCGAAGATTCGGTGGTAAAGTTGGCAGCCAGGCATCGGATGTCAAAGGGGACGCGTACAACGCCTACAACGTTTTGAATCAGGTGCAGACGGCTAAAAAAGACACATCCAAAGCCGTCCAGGCAGCGGCATCGGCTGCGGCTGCGCCTGCTGAAAAACTCGCGGAGTCCGAGATACTTAAGGTGCTGAACGAATTTTTCGGCACCCAAATTAGGACAGTATCAGATTTCGCCGGCACCATTGCCCGTGAGACGGGCCTCCAGGGGGCGGAGCAAATTGCCGACCACGTTTTGAGTATGCTGCCGCTGTTTTCGCTGGTAAAAGATGGGGCTCAGGCGCTTTATTATTGGGCATCAGTGGTGGATGGAAGTTACGATCGCTACCGTCTGCATACTGCCGGGGATGTGGTGGCCTTGGGCGATCCGCGGCGCGCGTTTGAAGCTGTTGAACATCTGGTAAGCCGCGACATCGCCTTTACCGCTACCAAGGCCACCATATGCACGTTGAGCACGGCTGCCCATACGGCGGCGCTGGCGGCGAAAGGGGCCGACGTAGTGCTTAGCCCCGCCATTGGAGCGGCAAAGGCGGCGGCGAGTGCAGCACGGATGATCGCCAAATTTGCGATTGAAGCCCGAGAGGCGATGGCATCCCGGAAATTTTTTATTGATCCGGTTGGTTATAAATTGGATATTTTCGGTAAGTGCCCGCTGATCGGGGCGTATTTAATCGATGGGTCCAGCGACTCGGATATTTTGGCTATGGTATGGGAGGAGTTGGGCCAGCCAGGGTGGATGGATGATATTGAGAAGATGCTGCCGAAATTGCAGCGGATTCGCGAACAGAGCGGTAACCTGATTCGTGAATCGCCGTTTGTGATTGATCCTCCCATGCCAAGCCGTTATGCGGTGAGCACATTTGCCGGTAAAAAGTGGCTGGCCAAGAAAACTTGGTGGGCCAGTATGCCGTGGAACCGCGTATAACACTGGTAGGAGGGTGCAGTGCATATTGCCCGGACTGTGGTGTTCGATGGGCCAAAGCCGCACGTATGGCCCTTTTTATGCAGCCAAATGGTGCGGTGAGCCGAAGATGGTGGTTCGGAGAAGATGTTGGGTCAAGGATTCGGCGCTTGACAAATACCATCGTTGGCGGTTTTATTCGGCATGTAGACGCAGCCGTGCTGGTAAATCGCCGAGGCAAATATGTCGGCGAGTTCACAGTTGGAGCTGCGAAGAGCCAGGTCATTCAGGGGTACAGCTCATGGCAAAAGCGAGCAGTCAAAAATTTGTGGCCAGAAATCGGGCGCCGCGTGTTCAAATTGAATACGATGTGGAGCTTTACGGTGCCGAGAAAAAAATTAATCTACCATTTGTCATGGGTGTGATGGCGGATCTTTCGGGCAATCCAAAAGAGCCATTGGCGGCGGTGCAGGACCGTGCGTTTCAGGAAATAGATGTAGATAACTTTGATGACCGCATGAAGGCGATGAAGCCGCGTGTGGCGTTTCAGGTTCCTAATACGCTCTCCGGTGGTGGAAATATCAACGTTGAATTGACGTTTGAAAGCATGGATGATTTTTCGCCGGCGGCTGTGGCTCGCAAAGTCGAGCCTCTGGCTAAATTGCTCAATGCCCGTACGCAGTTGGCCAATTTACTCACGTACATGGATGGCAAAGATAAGGCGGAGCAGTTGGTAGCGCAGGTGTTGCAGGACCCATCACTGCTTTCAGCGCTGGGTTCGGCGCCCAAGCCTGAAGATAAGCCGACGGCATAAGCGCAGAGCGTCGGCAGCCCGACGGCTCTGGTTACAGACGGATCGATCAACCTTCTTGGAGGCCTGTATATGACGCCCGAACAACAAGCGTCCTCACCGGTTAAAGAACTTAAAACCGTAGATGAATTTTCCAGTCTGCTGAGCAAAAACATCGGTACCAAAACCGATGAGGCCTCGCAGATGGTTCGCGAAGCGGTCGGTACGCTGGTTGAACAGGCCCTGCAGCGGACGGCGTTGATATCGGACGACGCCCGCCGCAGCATTGAATCCATGATCGCCGAGCTGGACAAAAAGATTTCCGAACAGATGAATCTCATTCTGCATCAGGAGGATTTCCGCCGGCTGGAAGGCTCGTGGCGTGGCTTGCATTATCTGGTGAATAACACCGAAACGGATGAGAACCTGAAAATACGGGTTATGAACATATCTAAAAAAGATGTGGGCAAGACGCTCAAGAAATTCAAAGGTACCGCATGGGATCAAAGTCCCCTCTTCAAAAAGATATATGAAGAAGAATACGGAACACCGGGCGGTGCACCCTATGGCTGTCTGGTGGGCGATTATGAATTTGACCATAGCCCGCCGGACGTTGAAATTTTAAGTGGAATGGCACAGATTGCCGCCGCTGGCCACGCGCCATTTATCGCGGCCGGCGCTCCTTCTTTGATGAATTTCGATTCTTGGCGTCAGCTTGCTGATCCGCGCGACTTGACCAAAATTTTTCAGACGGCGGAATATGCCCCATGGCGTTCATTGCGAGAGTCGGAAGATTCGCGCTACATCGGGCTGACCATGCCGCGGTTTCTCGCGCGGCTGCCGTACGGTGCCAAGACCAACCCGATTGAAGAATTCGCCTTTGAAGAGGACATGCTGGGCGCCAAGCATGACAACTACGTGTGGTCGAATTCTGCCTTCGCCATGGGTGTCAACATTAACCGTGCGTTCAAATTATATGGCTGGTGTGCGCGGATCCGTGGCGTCGAGAGCGGCGGTATGGTAGAGGGGCTGCCGTGCCATACGTTCCCGACGGACGATGGCGGCGTGGATATGAAGTGCCCGACCGAGATCGCCATTACCGATCGGCGCGAGGCTGAACTGGCTAAAAACGGACTTATGCCGGTTCTGCACTGGAAAAACACCGATTATGCGGTTTTTATCGGCGCCCAATCGCTGCATAAACCGACGGAATATGATGATCCAGATGCGACGGCCAACGCCAATCTGGCAGCGCGTCTGCCATACCTTTTCGCCAGTTGCCGATTTGCCCACTATCTCAAGTGTATGGTGCGTGACAAGATAGGTGGTTTCAAAGAAAAAGCCGATATGGTTAAGTGGCTCAACAAATGGATAAATCAATACGTTGAGCCGGATCCGCGCAATGCTACCGAGGAAGCCAAGGCCCGTCGTCCGCTGGCGGCGGCCGAGGTGGAAGTGGAAGAAATCCCCGGTAACCCGGGTTATTACACGTCGAAGTTTTATCTTCGACCTCACTATCAGCTTGAAGGATTGACGGTTTCGTTGCGACTGGTCTCAAAATTGAAGTCGGCGAAGAAGTAAACAGGCATGATCCCTGCGTCGGGGCGTCATGACGGAAAGTGGCAAGGGCCTGATCAAATGGCTCGAAGGTCTTTTAGTATTGGAGTGCACACATGGCTATTTACATGAAAATTGATGGTATTGATGGGGAAAGCAAGCAGAAGGAGCATGCGAAGTGGATTGATATCCAGAGCATGCAGGTGTCATTCTCAAACGCCGGTGGCGGCATGCCGAATTCAAGTGGCGGTCGATCGGGCGGAGAGGGTATTTGCTCAGAAATCTCGGTGAGCATGCCAGGTTGCAGCGCAATGCCGACCATTACAAAATACTGCCTGACGGGGACAACGGTGCCGAAGATTGAAATTCAGTCGGTGACGGCATCGAAAGGACAAGTGGTATATACCACTTGGACGTTGTCCGATTGTGCGTTCAATAACTTTTCCGTTGGCGATACCGGTCAAGGCCTGAGCGATACCAACGCGGGCCTTTCAATAAGCTACACCAAATTTGATTACGAAGTAACGCCGATCAGTGACGCAGGTGAAGCGGGCAGCACGGTCAAACTCAAATACAGCGTCGCGGAGCAGTCCGCCGAGTAACCAATCTATTTGACTCAATCGCGGCGCACCGGCTTTCCCTTGAGTCGGTGCGCCTTGCTTACAACAATGGCAGTGTGAAAGGCGGCGCTGATTGACGGCAGAAGTGCTCATTCGTGAAGGAAAGCCGCTCTTGGCGCTGGCGGAGGTTGAAAAAGCCGTCCGCAAGTCGCCTGCCGACGCAAAACTGCGTATTTTTTTATTCCAGTTGCTGGCGCTGCTGGGGCAATGGGATCGGGCTGTAACACAACTCAATGTGATCGGCGATATTGACGCCGCCGCGCTGTTGATGGTGACGGTATATCGGGAGGTCATTGCGGCCGAGGCTGTGCGGCAAAGCGTATTTGCAGGCACTAAAACGCCGATGCTTCTGGGTCAGCCGGATCCTTGGCTGGGCTGGTTGGTTGAATCAACCAAGCTGCTTGCCAACGGCATGGTGGATGATGCGGTGCGACTGCATGATGCGGCTTTTGAAGCCGCACCGACGACCGGCGGTGCCATTGATGGCAAACCGTTTGACTGGATTGCCGATGCAGATGGGCGATTGGGCCCGGTTCTGGAAGTGATTGTCAAGGGCAACTACTACTGGGTGCCGTTTAAGAACATTGCTGAAATTCAAATTGAAAAGCCTACGGACCTGCGTGATCTGGTATGGATTCCCGCGAATTTCACTTGGAGTAATCAGGGCAAAGCCGTCGGGTTTATTCCTGTGCGGTACCCCGGCACGGCCGAATGTGGCAATGAAAAATTAATTATGAGCCGGGCGACGGATTGGCGGGATGAGTCCGGCCTGGCTGTTGGGTTGGGGCATAGGCTTCTGACGGTGGCAGACGCCGAGTGTCCTCTCTTGGAGGTGCGCAAGCTCACGCTCAATGCACCACCGTCGGAGGATGCGTGATATGGCTGGCGAAGAGAGTATCTCTCGCGACCGGCTCATGCCATTTTTGCTGGATCGCCTGACGGATGATGATCCAGAAACATCGGTGGAATCGCGCGCGGTACGCACGTCCACCATCACACAGCTTCGCACGGCGGTACTTCGCGATCTTGGGTGGCTGTTGAATTCCACGCGCCATCCCGAATCAGATGGATTAAACGACCGTCCCTGCGTGGCGAAGTCTGTATTGAACTTTGGCATTCCGGCGATGGGTGGCCAGACGGAATCAAGTGTCTCAGTGGATTTTCTAGAGGGCATGATTGCCGACGCCATTCGTACCTACGAACCACGAATTTTGCCTGAAACCATTGTGGTCAAGGCAGTGGCCAACGCCGCGGATGCAGCGGGGAACCGCGTTGATTTTGAAATACGTGCGGATCTTTGGGCGGTTCCCATGCCCGATGTATTATTTGTCAAGACCGAAGTGGACTTGGAAACTGGCTTGTGCCAAGTAACGCAGCGCAGCAATGGATAAGCGAATCCTTGATTACTACGAACAGGAATTACTCTTCCTCCGGGAAATGGGCCGGGATTTTGCGCAGCAATTCCCTAAAGTCGCCGGCCGGTTAAGTCTCGATCAAATTCCATGTCCTGATCCTTACGTGGAGCGGCTGCTGGAGGGTGTGGCGTTTCTCACCGCGCGTATCGATATGAAACTTGATGCGCAGTTTCCCCGCTTTACCCAGAGTCTCTTGGAAACCGTCTATCCTCAGTATCTGGCGCCGCTGCCAGCTATGGGTGTGGTTGAATTTATTCCAGATCCACGTGAGGCGGCGAATTTTGCACAGGGGTTTCCCATTCCCGCCGGCAGCTATCTCGAAAGCGGTATCGGTCGGGACGAGGTTACCGCGTGCCGTTTTCGCACCGCCCACGGACTCAAGGTTTTTCCGCTGCAAATATCTGATGTCGCCTACACCAGTCGCGAGATGGCGGCATGGGGTCTGCCGGAAAATAAAAGGATGCGAGCCGCACTGCGTGTCCGCATTAAAAGTATCCTGCCGGCGCTGTCGCTGGATAAAATGGATGTTGATCAGCTAAGTTTTTACATCAGCGGTGATCCAAGCATCCAATATCCCCTTCACGAACAGCTATTCTCCAATTGCATCGGCATGATCGTCAAGCCGAACCAGAACCCCGCCCCGTGGCTGCATGTGATTGATTCCGCGCACCTGCGGCCGCAGGGTTTTGCAGAAGCCGAGGCGCTGCTGCCGACGGGGGCACGGACTTTTTCGGGGTATCGGCTGCTGCGGGAATATTTTTCTCTTCCGCAACGCTTCTGTTTTTTTACGCTTGCCCAACTGGCCCCGGCCCTGGCCCGAACCGGCTCGGATTCAGTGGATATTGTATTTGTATTATCGCAGCGCGACGCACGCCTAGAAAATGTTCTTACCGAATCGAACCTGCGTCTTGGGTGCACGCCGGTGATTAATCTGTTTGAAAAAAATTGCAGCCGCATTCATCTGGAAGACCGATTTCATGAATTTCATGTGGTGCCGGACATTACACGTCCGCTGGATTTTGAAGTTTTTGACATCACCCGGGTGACGGGATATGGATCAGCGCGGGAGGATCAGCAGGAATTTCAGCCGTTTTACCGCGCCACCGATTTTGACTCTGGCCGCAACGCGTATTACCAGATGCGTCGCGCCCCGCGCGTGCCGTCAGAAAAGGAACGCCGCATCGGCGGACGATCACAGTACGGCGGGTCAGAAGTTTACGTGGCGCTGGTGGATGAAAAAAACGTGCCGTACTCCAGCAAACTCACGCAACTGGGGGTGGAAACGCTTTGCACCAACCGTGATTTGCCTCTTTTTATGGCCACCGGCAAAGGCGCGTCTGATTTGCAGATGGTGGGCAACCTGCCGGCCAGTGCCATTCGCGTGGTAGATGGCCCATTTACCTCGCCGCGCATGTCCATCGCGGAAAAAGAAACTGCGTGGCGGCTTATCAGCCACCTTTCGCTTAATTACCTTTCATTGGTCGATGCATCGCCCGAACAGGGAGCTGAAGCGCTGCGATCCATTCTGCGGCTTTATGCTTCTGATCATGATGCCAATCATAAATCTCAGATAGCGGGAGTGCGCTCGGTGCGCGGGGCGCCACTGCACCGAAGGCTGATTGCCAATGGTTTGACCACGTTTGTACGAGGTATTGAAATCACCTTGGAAATGGACGAAACCGCGTTTCAAGGTGGAAGTGCCTTTTTACTGGGCATGATTCTGGAAAAATTTTTAGCCCTGCATGCCCCGATTAATTCGTTTACCGAAACGGTAATTCGGACAACCCAGAGAGGACAGCTCATCCGATGGCCGACGCAACCGGGCCGACGCCCGCAGACCCTATAATTCGGCAATTGCTGGAACGCGGTGATCGTTTTGATCTCTACCACGCCATCCGCCTTCTGAATTGCAGCCTCCGGGGTGCCGCACCCGTTGGGCAGGCGCGTCTGCCCTCACGTGAATCCTATCGCTTCGTGCAGCATGTATCACTGGCCTTTGCGCGATCGGCCATTGAACAGGTATCTCAGCGGCCTGACGGCAAACTGCAGATCGCGACCAGTGGCTTTGGCCTGCTCGGCCCCAATGGCCCTATGCCTCTGCAACTGACAGAGCATGTGCTGGAACGCGGCCGGCACTTTCACGATCGCACCCATGAGGAATTTTTAAATCTACTGCATCACCGCTTGATGACGCTTTTTTATCGTGCCTGGGCGATTAACCAGCAATTCGTCAGCACCGATGCCGCCGCCCGAAGTGCCGAGCCGGAATTGGTGAATCGCGACCGCTTCTGCATGTTTATCGGCAGCCTGATCGGCTTGGGACTGCCGGAATTGAATAACCGCGATCATATCGACGACCATGGCAAGCTGTTTTATTCCGGACTTCTGGCGGATGCGAACCGTTCACCAATGGGTTTGGAAAAGCTGCTGGCCCATTATTTTGCAATCCCGGTGAAAGTCCAGGAGTTTGCCATGCGGTGGTTGGCGGTGGAGAGCCAGTTTATAACCCGACTCGGGGCCAGCCGTTCGACCGGCCTGCTCGGCAGAAATGTGATGTTGGGCAGTCGTTTTCGGGAACGTCAGAGCACGTTTAAAATAGTCCTTGGGCCGATGAAGTTAGCGGTTTACCAGCAGATGCTGCCCGGTAAAACCGGATTTGTTCGATTGCGGGATTGGATCAGGCTGTATGTGGGGCTGCATTTGGATTGGCAGGTGCAATACGTACTGTTGGCTCAGGAGGTGCCATCTGTACGTCTGGGGCAAGCGGGGGCATTGGGGCAGACCACGTGGCTTTGGACCCGGCCGCTGAAAGCTGATCCCGATCAATACACGTACACCCATGTGAGCGTGTAATATAAAGCGCGGGTCCGATTAAAAAGGATGGATAAATGGCTGAGATATCACGTACGAGTTTGTTTGGCAAATTGAATCCTGTGGCGTACCGGGCCATGGAAAGCGCCGCAACACTCTGCAAAATGCGGGGCAATCCGTATGTGGAACTGGCGCACTGGATTAATCAACTGCTGCAGAACGAAGATACCGACGTGCATCGTATCATCCGCGCCTTTGACCTCAACCCGTCCAGGCTCGCCGCCGACCTGACTGCCTTTCTGGATAGATTACCCCGCGGGGCTTCGTCCATTACCGACATCTCCTCACGCATTGATTCGGCCTTACGCGAGGCATGGGTGTACGCCTCGCTGGCCTTTGAAGCCAGAGAGATAACCAGCGGCCATGTGGTGATCGCGCTGTTGAAGAGCGCCGATCTGAAAAATGCGTTGCCATCCATCTCGGCCGAGTTTAATAAAATTAAGGTGGATCGGCTTTCCGATGAATTTACAGCCATTGCTGGTGGATCTGCAGAAGACCGACCCGCGACGGGCGATGGGTCCGCTGCGCAGGCCGCAGCGGGCGAATCAGGCGGGTCGTCGGCACCGGCAGCGATGGGGCGGCAGGAATCGCTGGCCAAATTTTCGGTCGATCTTACTGCCCGCGCAAAATCGGGTGAGCTGGATCCCATCGTCGGGCGCGATGAAGAAATTCGGCAGGTGATTGATATTCTGATGCGCCGTCGGCAGAACAACCCCATCCTGACTGGTGAAGCGGGCGTCGGCAAAACCGCAGTGGTTGAGGGCTTTGCCCAGCGCGTGGCCGCCGGTGAGGTGCCGCCGGCTCTTAAGGATGTATCCGTGCGCACGCTGGATATCGGCCTGCTGCAGGCTGGTGCCAGCATGAAAGGCGAGTTTGAACAGCGGTTGCGGCAGGTGATTGAAGAGGTGCAGGCATCGCCCAAGCCAATCATTCTTTTTATTGATGAAGCGCATACCCTCATCGGTGCCGGGGGGGCAGCGGGTACCGGAGATGCGGCCAATTTGCTCAAGCCCGCGCTGGCCCGCGGTACACTGCGTACCATTGCTGCTACCACTTGGGACGAATATAAAAAACATATTGAAAAAGATCCGGCGCTCACTCGACGCTTTCAAGTGGTCAAAGTGGAGGAACCTTCCGAATCCAAGGCGATTCTGATGTTGCGAGGTCTGGTTTCACCCCTAGAAAAGCATCACCGTGTGCAGATTCTCGATGAAGCTATTGATGCGGCCGTGCGACTCTCGCATCGCTATATCCCGTCCCGGCAGTTGCCTGACAAGGCGGTGAGTCTAATTGACACAGCCGCAGCCCGGGTGGCGGTGAGTCAGCATGCCGTCCCGGCGGAATTGGAAGATACACGCCGGTCGGTTGATGCCTTGGAGGGGGAACTGGCTATTCTCCAACGCGAATTGGATATGGGCGTCGACCATACCGTCCGCATGGCAGAAGTTAAGCACAAACTGGATTTACAGCGCCAAGCGCTGACAGCACTCGATGAACGCTGGAAACAGGAAAAAGAATTAGTTAATCACATACTGGACCTGCGGCACAAGTTGCGGGCGGCGGGCGAAAGAGTCGATCCGGCAGCGACCGCCGAGGCAGAGATGAAAGTCGCCAAGGGCAAAACATCGGCCCATACCGCTGGCCGGAAGTCTCAATTGTCGGAGGCATCCACGGACGAAGTCCCGGTATCGGCGCAAGATCGGGCGGCGTGGCTGACCGAACTCAAGGCATTATCCCGGCAGCTTGCCAGTCGTCAGGGCGAATCGCCTCTGATATTTCCCACCGTAGATCAGCAGGCGGTGGCATCGGTGGTGGCGGAGTGGACGGGCATACCGGTAGGCCGGATGGTCAAGGATGAAATTCAGCAGGTACTGAGCCTGGCAGACATCCTGGAACGCCGCGTCATTGGCCAACGCCCGGCGCTGGAGCAGATCGCCCGGCGAATTCAGGCATCGCGGGCGCGTTTGGATAATCCCAACCGGCCCATCGGGGTGTTTATGCTCGCGGGACCGTCGGGTGTGGGTAAGACCGAAACGGCCATGGCGCTGGCGGAAACGCTATATGGTGGTGAGCACAACCTGATCACCATCAATATGAGTGAATTCCAGGAGGCCCACACCGTCAGCACATTGAAAGGATCTCCGCCCGGCTACGTGGGTTACGGCGAGGGTGGCGTGCTGACGGAAGCGGTGCGGCGGCGGCCTTATTCAGTGGTGCTGCTCGATGAAGTCGAAAAGGCCCACCGTGATGTGCATGAGATATTTTTTCAGGTATTTGACAAAGGATGGATGGAAGATGGCGAAGGTCGGCTCATCGACTTCAAAAATACCATAATTATATTAACTACAAATGCCGCCCAGGATACGGTTGTCAATATGTGCAAAGATCCATCCTTGATGCCGGATCATGAATCGCTGGAAAAAACGCTTCGCGGGCCGCTTATAAAGGTGTTCCCGGATGCATTGCTTAATCGGCTTCTGGTGGTGCCCTATTACCCGATAACATCCAAGGTATTGCGCGACATCATTGAGCTGCAGTTGTCGCGGGTGAAACGCCGCATCAACGATGTGCACAAGGTGGAAGTTGTCTATCAGGATACTGTGCCGGAATTGATCGCCCGTCGCTGTACGGAGCTTGAACGTGGTGCCCGTATGATCGACGCCTTGATTACCAACCATATGTTGCCGGACATTGGCCGCGAGATGCTCAACCGCATGATGCGCCAGGAACCAATTAAGAAGATTGCGGTCAATGTGAAAGATGAGGCGTTCGCCTACGAATTTTCAAACTAAGCGCGTGACCGTCTCGGTCAGCGGGCTGACGCCCAAGCAGGAAGGAGCGTATAACCATGAGCTATAATCAGAACAATTGGCCGCTGGCGTTGGATACCAGCCTCGGCGCCAATGCATGGGCTGTGCTCTCGATTCGAGGTTCTGAGGCCCTATCCGACATGTTCGTCTACCATGTGGACGCCGTGCTGATGGCGGCGAGCCAAAATGTATCCGGTGCGCTGCTGGGCCAATCCGTCACGTTGCGCATAGGCTTGCCCCCCAAATCGAGCAATGATGCGCCGCCGGCATTTCGCAACGGTGTAGTAATCAATTGCACCCGCGTTACCGATGCGAGCCGGGTCAATTTGTTCCGACTGGTGATTATGCCGTGGACATGGTTCCTAACCCGCGGCAGCAACTGCAAGATCTTTCAAGATAAATCGGTGCCCAATATCCTCAAAGATACATTTTCCAGTCTTGGCTTTTCGGCCTTTAATGAATCTCTGCAGAGTTCCTATTCCGCCCTAGATTATTGCGTGCAATACCGGGAGACCTATTTCAATTTTGTATCCCGATTAATGGAGTTCAACGGAATTTATTACTTCTTTGCACACGCCAACGGCAGCCATACCCTGCAAATTGTGGATACCAACAGTTCCTGCCCGGCCATGGCGGGAACGGCTGACGTGCCTTTTGGTCAATTTGTCGAAGGCCGCACGACGGGCATCCACCAATGGGACATGCGGCACGAAATTCAGCCCGGGGTGTTCACCTATTCCGACTTCAATTACATGCAGCCCACCCAAAATCAGACGGGCAAAGTGACCAATTCCAGCGGTGCTACGCAATCCAATCTGGAAATATTTGACTTTCCCGGCGGGTTTCTCGACGCGACCGTCGCTTCGACCATTGCCAGTATCCGCATGCAGGAAATGCAGCGTAGCTATGAGGTTTACAGCGGGCGAACCGGCGATTGGAATATGCTGCCGGGGAATTATTTCAGCCTCACCGGACATCCGGCATCAACATTGAATAAAAAATATCTTATCACGGCCATGGAATTTGAAGCCGCACAAAGTGATCCCGCCGCCGGTGAGAAAAAAAGCCGCACTGCGGCGGATGGCGGCGGCAAAATGACCTACTCCGCCCGCATCAGCGCCATCGACTTCAAGCAGCCGTACCGCCCTGAACGTAAAACATCCAAGCCGGTCCTTTCCGGGCCGCAAACCGCCTTTGTGTCCGGGCCTTCCGGCAGCGAGATATACACCGACAGCCAGGGACGAATTAAGGTGCAATTTCACTGGGATCGCTATGGACAGGCCGATCAAAATGCGTCGTGTTGGATCCGTGTTGCCCAGCTCTGGGCCGGCAAAGGGTGGGGAACACTCTTCCTGCCGCGCATCGGGCAGGAAGTGGTGGTGGAATTTGTGGATGGCGACCCGGACCGCCCGCTGGTAACCGGTTGCGTGTACAACGCCGTCAACGCCCCCCCTTATCCCCTGCCGGATAAGGCGGTGGAATCCGGCATTAAAACCAGTTCCAGCACCGGGGGTGCCGGCGCCAATGAATTAAAATTTGACGACACCGCCGGCAGCGAAAATATATTCCTCCATGCCCAGTACGATATGCACCACCGGGTGAAAAATAACCATTACCTCACCATCGAAAAAGAAAATCATCTCGTCGTCGGCAGTGCCAGCCATGTCCACCATAAGGATGCGCTGCATCTGACCACCGACGACAATCATCTCGAATCAATCGGCGGCGATCGCAACCTGACTGTCAGCGGCGATGAGAAAATCAAGGTGACCGGCGAATCGAGTGCACAGGTAGGCGGAAATGTTTCACTGAAATTTGCCGCCGCCTGTTATCAGGAAGTTGCCCAGCAGCTTTACCTGAAAGCCGATACCATCGTTCTGGAAGCTTCGACCAATATTACCCTTAAAGTGGGTGGCAGCAGCATCGCTATTGATTCAAGCGGTATCACCATTGCGTGCGATGAATTTGAAGTCGATGGCCAGACATCGGTCAAACTCACGGCCGGATCGACGGCTTTGTCGCTATCTGGTACCGAGGGTAAATTAGCGGTTGGTGGCAGCGCCCTCGATCTCACCAGTGCGTCCGCGAAGCTTTCTTCGCCAGCGGTGTCGCTCGGGTCGTGAAGATCGATAACAATGGAGATGAAAGCCATGGCATCACCACAATCGGGAACGGCAATTACTCCCACCGATCCGTCGCCACCTGTATCGGCGACGGAATCAGCGGAGGCTACGCTGGGCAACGTAACCAGCTATTCGCAATCCGCTGAAAGCATCCAATCGCTGAATATGGGTGCCGGGGCCACTGATTCGGCGAGCAGTTCCAGCAGTTCAGCCGGGTCCTCGCCAGCCGGCGTGTATTCGGCTGGCGATGCCCAAAGCGATAACGGGGCGACTGGGGCGGCCGCGAGAGCCGGCGGCACATCGGGTGCTTCGGCGGCCGGGGATGACGATGATGAAAATGCCGATTATTCCGGTTTTGACAGCGACTCATACGCCTAGGTGGCGTGGTGGCGCTCATTGAGCCGGATCATGACAAGGAGCCGTAATCATGCCTCCACTGGTTGTATCAGGCGCAATGATGGCTTGCAGTTTTGGTGTTGCGCCATCTGCACTTAATGCTACTTCGGCACCGACCGTCACGGCTGGTGCCCCCGCAGCGACCATTATGGATCATGTACCGATGGAGAATATTCCACCGTTCGGTATGTGCACAACGCAATCCAATCCGGCGGTGGCTGCGGCGACAGCGGCGGCGCTGGGTGTGCCGACGCCATCGGCGTGTATCCCCAATACGGCTGCACCGTGGACGCCCGGCGCAACGGCCACCACGATTAATAATTTTCCAGCGCTGACCGCCTCGTGCACATGCAACTGCATGTGGGGTGGAGTCATTACCATTACCAGTCCGGGACAGACGGACGTAACAGCGAGTTGAGCAATGGGTTTGGATCGCAGAGAGCCTGCACAGGTGAGTATGATCAAACATTCAAGCCACGCAATGCCGGAGGGCTGCGTTGCGATTCCGTTTCCCGGACAAACGGAATCTCCTCTGCAGATGTGCTTGGTGATATCCATCTCTGAAGGGCATCCACACCTGGTGCCTCTTTCAACCGGCGCTTTTACGCAGGCTTTTTTAGGGTGCCTGACGGATGCTAATCATCGCCTGCACGAGTGGCTGGTGGTTGAATGGCAGGCAGATCCCACCGAACCATCATCCCTGATCGCGGATCGGCTTGGCAATCAAGCACTTGACGAATTGTGGCAGATATCCTGCCGGGGGGGGCAAGCTGCGTGTTCGCACTTCATCGCAACGCAGTGGGGGCAGCATCATCCGCCACCACTGGCATTGAATCCGCAGACCCGGACGTTGGAATATTTTTGTATTGAAGGCCTTGGCATCCCGGCACTCTGTACTGACAGAGGTCAATTGGCGGCTGCCGGGCTGCCCGACTACGCCTGCGGTCGCGCAAGGTACCTTGCCGGCCAGCACGCGGATGGCTGCTGGGAATTCATTCCTGTGGATACCATGCCGGATCAGCCGGGGCGATCAATTACAGAATTAATATGTTCCAGAGGCCTTATACCAGTCAATCCCGGGTGCCGATTTATCCGCTGCCGCAAAACTGCACCTATGGATATCGCCTCGCTGGCGGATGTGCTTGGTGGTGGTCCATGGAGCGGTATCAAGGCTGGTGCTGGAAGTGTCGATCCTGGCTTACTCTCACAAATATTCTCCGACCGTACCGCCGACGAGACATCGACAAGTTTATTCCTCGGGCGCCACGGCCATTGGGGTAGAACTGTCGAAGGTTTGCATCTGAAGATCAAGATGCTTGCCGATGTGGCCGCCGCCGTCCGTACGCTAATGGCGACAACGCATCGCCCCATCCTGAACCTGACCTTGTCCAGCTTTGCCGCGGATGTGTCATCACCTTCTGTCGGCTTGCCGTTCTTGTGGACGGTTAAGGTGGGACTGGTGGATAGCGGCATCGCTGTGCCGATCCAGTTGGGCTCGGCGGCATCGAACTTATTTACGCCTGCGCTGCATTTACCAAATTCTGTTTACCAGCCGCAACGGATGGGCCGCGGTCGGACATCCGGCGTTGCGGAATTTCGTGTGCGATCGGTGGAAGTCGATCCGTCTGATCACGTCATGGTGGAAGGGGCCATTGCGGGGGCTGATGTGGATATCCAGACGGAATCGGCCGTGTCCATCCGGTTGGCGCTCTCGGGACGTGAGGTAACACTGCATGGTTCTGTATCGCCGGGCGCAGGACCGTTGGAATGGCGGTTTCGCGGTGAGCCGGGTACAGCAGGCAAAGAAATCGCGGCATTATGGAAGGCGTCTGCGGGGGTGGTTGTTAGTCAGGTCTGGTTGGACGTGTCGGAAAATCATGATGCCGCTTACGATATGTACGCTCTCGCAGTCTGCTTTTGCCGTGTGCTTCTGGGGGGATCGCCCAATCCTCTGCCGGCGATTATTGATGATCTTCACGCGCTGGCGCAGTTGGCTGCCGCACCGAAACAAAATCAGGTTGGCGATCTTATCGCTTTGGTAAATGAAAATGAGCGGTTTAAAAAATCATTTGGAGTCGAGAACGTATTTCTGGATCCACAGCTCAAGCAAGCCGCCGCCGAAATGATCCCCGTGGATATTTGGCGTAAAGTTTTGACTGTGCTGCTGCGTATGCTGCCGGGTGTGATGCCCGATGCATTCGTGCGGCGCTATGGTGCCCTCAAAGGCGGGGGTCAAAGTGTTTATTTTGACGCTTTGTATGAGGAACTGGTAGCGTTGCTGGTGCAGACCCGCAGCCTGATATTGATTGACTGGCGGATGAATCGCGAAATTCATGCCGTCATCCGGCGGGTGGCCACGGGGATTTAGTTTGGTGTATATTTGCGTTCGAGTGGTTTTTTTAAGGATAAGGTCATGATACGACACAGCCATAAAATCCAGACAAAATTGACCGGAGCAGCAGAGCGGCCATCGATATACAGGTATTGGACGATGTCGTTGGTCGGGCTGATGGTATTGGCCCTCGGTGGGTGCTGCACCGGCGGCATGATGCACCGTAACATTAAATTGACTCTGGGCAAGAGCCTGCAGCAAAAAAATGTGTCTACCAGTTCTATTACGATTGATCTGGTGGGCGTCAATAGCTCCGACTATCAGCGCTGGTATAACTATGCGATGACTAAATATTTTACGGCCGGCAACACCCTCAGGGCCGGTGCTACCAAGGCGTCTGTGCATTTTACGCCTGGTGGCCCGGCAGCCATCACATTTTCCAAACATAATCCAATCTGGAAACAATGGAAGTCGCAGGGGGACTCCCATCTTTTTATCCTCGCATCGCTGCCGGGATTGCGGCAGGATTTGCCCGGGCCGGAAGACTCTCGTCGGCTTATATTGCCTTTCAATCGTTGTCGATGGCCGGGCTCTGCCCATCCGATTCAGGTGGCGGTCAAAAATAGTGGTCTGGTCTGCCTCACCCCGCCCAAGGCGAAGCATTAACAGGTCTTTGCGTTTACGCATCGGCATCGGAAGGTGGCCGTGTTGATTCCCGAGTTGGTTCAAACCGCTGCCTCAATCCGCCAATCTGCGACGATGGCTTATTGGCGGGTACCCAATGGTGCTGAACCGTTAATGGTGCGGCGTTTTCACTCGCCGCCATTCTGGCCTCCCCTCCGCTGTGCGCTGGCTACCGCTGGCTTTGTTAAGTCGATGCAGCTTCAGAAATCCATTGCGCAGCTCTCGCCGCGCTGGCAGGCGGTGATGTCCATAGAAGCGATATCGATGGAGGAGGCATGGAGTCTTTCGACCGATGCAGGCTCGTCCATCCACGCCTTGATCCTTCTGCATCTGACGCCGCAGCCGATGGATATGATCCGGCTGGTCAGCGATGTCATTGAGGCCCTTCAAGATGCCCGCTCCGCCGTCGGCCGTACGCACGGCAATTTATCAGCCGAAAACATTTTGCTCTCTTCCCGCACCACCCGGGATGCGGAGCTTATGCTTTGTGAACCATCGCCCACCGGTACGCTGGAAACCACCGTACCGGCAGATCTGCAGGCGTTGGGACGCATGATTTGCGAATTATTAACTGGGCGCTTCTGGTCGCCGGCCACACCGCTGGAGCCATCGCGGGAGGATTTCAGAAAGTGCGGGTCCAACTGGCGGCAATGGATGGCGTTCACGCATGATTTGCTGACGCTGGAGCACACCCCCGATTCTCTCGACCAATTTGCCAGCCGGATTCCATTGCTTAAACCTCGCAAAAGCCGGGCGCCGCTGGTGTATACATTGGCCGTCATTCTGCTGCTGGCTGGTGGCGTCGCATTCATCTATTTACGTCACGAGCGGGCGATGGAACGGTTAGCCCGCTTTAACGGCGCATGGCCCGTGTATGTTAAAAATTATGATATATGGTTCAGGGGATTTATTAAGAACAAGTCACTCCTTAAGAGCAACCCATTATTTGCCCCCATTGCCAAAGACCTGCAAAAGCACCCGGTGCTGGATCCTAACAATATCCTCAATGAGTTTACCGCACTCCTGAGTCGGCAGAAAATTCAACATGACTTGGCACAGAGCGCATCGGCATCGCGCCGCTTTGGCATCGCCGTCGTGTTGCTTATGCGCTCCGAGCATGCTCTGGCAAAGATTGACCAGCGGCTTAAATTGGCGCAGGCCGCATGGCTCAAACATGGGTGGGTCGCCTCGGCCGACCAACTTAAATCCCAGGTGCTTGCCCGCTTACAAACTGACGCGGCCATGCAGCCCTTCCTCAAGCTCCATACCGCTGCGTGGGCCAAAAACGGGGATGTTCGGCATGTGGCTGTCCGCTCAGCCCGCAGGGCCAAGGTCTGGATGAGCAACTTGCGTTCCGCCCTGAACGTAGAGGCCCATTACCAGTCCCTCAGTTTATCACTGTCAAAATTGGCCAGCAATCCCCATCGGCTCGTTGCAGATTTTGCCCCATATGCCATTAACTACCTGAAACGCAGCCAAAATATTCAGGCCCTCGGCAAGTCGGTCATGGTACTGGCCCGTGAATCTCGCCGTGCCCGGCGTGATCTGCATCGGTATGCATCACGATTGCAATGGGACCAGATTAATGCTCTGCCCAAACCAACGGTATCCACGCTGCCCGACCAGTATTTTCCAAACTGGTTTGACTATTGCTCCATTCCTCGAGTTCAAAACCCATTTTTACTAAATCAGGCAGCCGCTACGGCACTGATCAGGTCGATTCGTGTCAATATCAGCCGGACCAAGCGCCTGCCCAAACCGCCAACGGTAAATTACGCCGATGTACTGGCGCAGATAGCCTCTCCGCTTGCCGCCGCTGGCGAGCCGAAATATTGGATTGAAAAAAACCGGACACACCTGACACAAATGGTAACGACGGCTGTAAGCCGGCTCACAGCACTGCACGTGCAGATTGTGGCTTTTATCGACTCACAGATAAATCTTAAAAAATGGGTGGCCGAGTTCATCGGCTTTGACGGGGCCCGACTTCATTACCCGGTTAACGTACGCGCTCTTGAACCGTTTCATATCAATGCTGTAAATCATTTATATCAGGAACGCATTAAACACATTGTTCTGGGATCGCTGGCCCGGCAGGGGCCCTCGTGGGGAGCCAATCGTCAGACATACCAACTGCTGCTTACTTCGCTGCGTTCCCACCGGTGGCGGGTGCCTGCAATTAATACCCGCGTGGCAGCGCTTAAAGCCTCGTTGGAAGATCTGACGCACAGGCAATTTGTCATCCACGATATCACTTCGCCGCATCCCGCCAGCAAGTCCAATCTGGATCGTCTGCTGGCCGCCACTATCATTCCGGCAAGGATGGCCGCGATTGAAGTTGCCTGTCGATTGGGACACTTCGGCCCGCATGAGGTATTTGTGCCACCCGCGCGCATTGTCCAACATTGGCAGACCCAGCAAACCGCGCTGCGCCAATTGCTGGAGGACATGCGGGCACTGGATAAAGAGTTGCAGGCGGTAACGCCGCTTAATGTCTCTGCTGACCGGGGCCATTCACCCGCGGTTCTTTATGGTCAATTAAACAAGAATGTGTGGTGGGGCAATCCAACGGTGGCGTCTGTAACAGCACCGTTACGTGACACGATCGCATTGGCTAATAAACTGCAATCCGGCTCGGTGGCGGCGCTCTCGGTACTGGTGCCCAAAATAGTTACTTACCCGCGGCCATGGCAACCTTTTTTGGTACGCACCGCCTGGCACCAAACGGGGACCTTGCCGCTTGGCTCAAGTGGCCAGGTGCTTCAACTGGAGCGCCATCTCGCCAGAACCCTTGATGCTTATTCAACGGCGGGCGCCACACGAATATCGCACCCGCATTTAGAGGTTCATCTGCTGGCGAGTCTGCGGCAACGCTGGCAGCAGCGTTTGAATCAGGCCGGTCCCGCCGGTTTGGTTGTCCCGGTCATAAGAGCCAGCGGTGACTACGGTGTGGCGATTAAAAAAATGCGCACACTCCCAGACTTGGATGCATTGAGTCATCTTTCCGCACCAGCTCGGTTTAATCTGCTGTTTTTTACGCTTACGCGTCAGGCTGCAGGAATAAATAAACCGTCGGATGCCAAGCAGATCGCCAGCCAGTATCTGACCTTCCTGACTACTGCCATCAAGCACCACGCAGATGAGTCTTGGGCAACGCTGCCGCAATATACCCGCGTGGTTGAGGCTCTGCAGACTGTACTCAAGGCAAACCCCGCCAAAGCATCGCGGCCTTCAGGTCCGGCACTGGCGGGCTGGCAAGAACAAAAAATATCACCCGGTCAGCGCTTGTTTACCGATCTCAGCGGTAAACGCCATTTGCGATTTTCATTGGTGCATCTTGGTGGGGGGCGATCGTTCTTCCTGTGTGATGAGGAATTGCGCGTTGGTATATTCCTCCATACCATCCATTCGAGTCATAATATCTTGCGCCGGCCCGCATCGGCATTTTTCAACCTGATCAAATACAACAGCAACTATTTAGGGCCGCACACGTGGGTCTATTCCAGACGCACTGATGATATCGCGGTCGCAACCACCTGGTTCACCAACACCAACCAGATTTACGCCGCCCCGCGATTCCCCGCGTCCATGGCCGCTTCGGCTGGCCGTTTGCGTGCATCCGCCGGTGGTAATCCAACACGCCAATCGCCCGTGCAGTACCTGCCACCGAAGGCGGCGGTCTATCTCGCAGCGCTGCTGGGATGCCGGCTTCCTACAGTCGCCCAATGGCAGGCCGCGTATCGGCAATCCAAGGCGACAGCCGCCGGTGCGGCACTGCCCGGCCGAGGGTTGGCGGCTTATATCGCCTATCTCCGCCGTGAGGATTCAACCATCGATGCGCGACTCCCTACGCCTCGCTTCTGGGATATTTTCGGCGATTCTGCCACCGCGCTCCGCCGCTTCCACAATGAATATGCCAAGGGCGGATCGCAACGCCTCTTTTTTCGCTCCATCGGCGGCGGCGAAACCGCCCCCGCGTTCGCCAATTTGGTCGGCAATGTTGCGGAATATGTTTTCAACGGCGGCAGAAGCTACAAAAATCAACTAAAAATCTGGTATAAAACGCCAATCGCCCTTACCGTCCAATCCGTCAGTAGCCTGCTTTCGCCCGCAGCGTTAAAGCATTTTTACGTTATTGGCGGCTCCGTCCTGACGCCTCTGGGGACAATTGCGCCTAATAAACCCATCGTTATTAATTGGGCAAATCGACGTGCCAAACGCGGGTTCAGCGATGTTGGAATACGCCTGGCATACAGCCGCCGGGTTCTCACGCCGCAGCAACTTCTCGCACGCCTCATACGTCAAAACAACTACAGCCGAAACCCATCATGATTTAGGAGTCTGTCCAAGTAATAACAGGGACTGCGACGGCACGGATTTTGGCGGGCATC
>DZDI01000294.1 GCA_022730455.1 Phycisphaera mikurensis
TGGAATTGGTTTTGGCCCCTGCCGTCAACGTCATATACAGTCGGTGGTTGCCGCAAACATCCCGTCTGCGGCGTTCTCGGACTCATCTTCACCAGCGTCGCCGTCGGCCCGACGCCTTGCATCCGGGGCGTTTCCGGCACATCGCTGCCTTGCTATTACTTGGACAGGCTCCTATGAAAGTTTCAGCACACAATCGAAACGTCAGCGCATTTTTGTTACAGTAAGGGCTATGGCAGATTCACCACCAGGCGCACGCCGTGCCGCCCATCCATCGTTATCCGCAGCGTCTGGCACCAGCGCACGAAGAACTCCGTCGGTCTATGCCCATACTGTGCGCGATACGCTTTTAAGCCCGCGACGTTGGTTGGAGAGCTGGTATGCTGCTTACGCCATTCTGGGAGCCGTTTCCTCGGGCATCATTCCCATCACCCTGCCGCTGATGATGTCCGAACTTACCGGGCAATTAAGCACCGTCGGATTTGTGATGGGCGCGTTTAATTTGGGTGCCATTTCGTCCCCCCTCTGGGGCAATATTGCTGATAAGACCAAGAAATTTCGTCTGATATTTTTCAGCGGTCTGGCGGTCGAGGCAGTCGGTCTGGCCGCTTTTCCTCTGGTGCACGGCTTGCTGGCATGGTTTTTAATTGCGCTCTCGATGGGGACCAGTACCGCAGCGGTTTCCACCTGCGCCACCCTCATGGTTGTGGAATTTCATCCGTCCAAGGAATGGACACCGCGAATTGGCTGGCTGCAAACCTTTAACGGTGCCGGCCAGTCCATCGGACTCCTGCTGGCGGGCGTCTTAGTGGTCGCCGGATATCGTACCGCCCTTTGGACGGGGGCGGCACTGCTGATACCCGCCATTGGCCTCGGGATTTGGGGCCTGCGAAAGTCGGTCGTCCGTTATGCTGCTGACCCCACCGTGACGTTGCGATGGATACGATCTCACGTCGACATCACGCCCGTCGGGCGTTTCGCGCGGGTTGAATTGCTGGGCGGCGGTGTACTACGGCACTTTTCCGTCATCAACGTACGCGGCCTGAGAAATCTGGGCGGGCTCTTGCCCACACCCTTTGGCCGATTCATCGCCTCCATTTTTGTCTTCTTTTTCGGCATTGCCGGTTTTTTTGCGTACTTTCCCATTTTTCTTAAAACTACTTTTCACATCTCGCCGTCGATTACATCTGTCACCTATGCCATCACCGCTGGCGTAGGGGTCGCACTCTACGCCTTGGCTGGAAAGTGGAGCGGCCAACTGGGCGCGGGATACATCTATTTCGCCGGTCGCATCTTCCGCTTTTTGGCTTTTCTGCTCATGCTCGGCGCGATTTTTGTAACCGATAGAACCGCTACCGCGCTGATGGCTTTCGGCGGTTTTGCCATGGTGATCCTAGCGTGGCCCATCATTAGTGTATCGGCAACGGAATTGACCTCCGAACTAAGCCCCACCAGCCAAGGGATGGCACAGGGCCTATACAACGCCGCCAATGCTGTCGGCACCGTGCTGGGCACGTATCTTGCCGGTGCTTTGGTGGGATTGATGGGTTTTAAGTCGCTGCCGATTATGGCGATGGTGGGCATCTTGCTGTCGCTGGTTATTGACGGCTGGCCAAAACGTAAAGTCACGCCGATCGCTGCGCCTTCCACCCCGGCTGGGAGCTGATGCGACTTTTGACCACGGCGCGATGCCGTCCATTGTCCCCACTCAAGCAGGTGCAA
>DZDI01000295.1 GCA_022730455.1 Phycisphaera mikurensis
GCCACGGCAAGTAACCTTGCTACCGGCAATAGCACGGTTACATTCTCTGATAGCGCCGGCAACTGGAGCAGTGCTCCCGTTACCGTGACAGGCTTGAGTAGTTCCTCGGATATGGCCGTTTACCAATATAATAATGCCACGGGTTCAATCAAAAACCTGAGTTTGACGGCCGTCTCCATGACCCCTGCGGCCCCCACGAATCTGAATGTCGTGCAAACCGGCGGCAATCAGATTGACCTATCTTGGACAGCTCCGACGGGCACTGTGACCGGATATAACATTTATCGGGGGACATCTCCCGGTGCCGAGAGTGCCACGCCCATAAACGGCAGCACCCCCGTGATCTCCACGGCCTATGTAGACACGGGATCGTCTGTTCCGGCGACCTATTTTTACACGGTCAAAGCGGTAAATTCCGGTGGACCCAGCCCAGCAAGTACCGGCATAACCGGCACACCATATATGCCCGCGGGCTACCACGTGTTTTCTCCCTCCAGCTTTTGGTATACACCAATTCCGACGAACGTAACGTTAAACCCCAACTCCAGCACATTGGTGGCCAACTTCCTGCAAACGGAGAAAAACAATTACGGAACCGTCGCCATCAACCAGACGGCGTTTTCCGCCGCGGTCTACACCGTCGGGGCGAACACACCCACCGTAAGCGTTAATGCTGATCCCAACACCTATTTTCAGTACGTAAACTTTAACCGCAATGCAGTTCCCATTCCGTCTTATGCCGTTGCACCCGGCGATGCATTCCCTTCGGACACCGACTCAGAAATAACTATCTACCAGCCAAGTACCGGTGACGTTTGGGAGTTGTGGGGAGCGCATAAGGTCAATGGACAATGGCAGGCGGCTTGGGGTGGTGAAATTACCAATGCCTCAAGCAGCAGCGGCATTTTCCCCAATCCTTACGGAGCAACAGCGACGGGTTTACCGAACCTAGGCGGTCAGATTACCGCCGCAGAGTTGGCTAATGGCGTCATTAACCATGCGATCGGTATTGCGCTTCCGGATACCAGCCCTGGTTTGTATTGCTGGCCGGCAGACCGCGCGGACGGCGGCGGTTCGCCGCTTACCGCTCAAACCGTCATTCCGGTCGGAACAATTCCTGAAGGAACCCGTTTTCGCTTGGATCCATCCCTCAATTTGAGCACACTTGGGTTGACCCGCGCCGGCCTGATCATAGCCCAAGCGGCGCAGAAATATGGCTTTGTAGTTTGGGATAAAGCCGGAGCCATCACGGTTAGGGTCCAAGAGACCGAATCCTATACGAGTTTGGGGCAGCAAGATCCATATACTTTGTCCCTGCTGGGGGTTCCAGCCGCAGATTCCGGATGGGGAAATGCGGCAGTGTTTAATAATTTTCCGTGGCAAGACCTTCAATTTCTCCCTTATAATTACGGCGAACCGCTGAACACCTCGTCCGCTATTCCCGAACCAGCCCCCCTGACCTTGTTGGCGACTGGCGGCCTGGGGTTGTTGCTGGCGGGCCGTAGACGGAAATTTAATTAAAACCCGGGTCTTATTAAGTGAGCGTGTTATAGCGGTTGCCAAAAGTTTACTGCTTTATGGCGCAGGTTCGGACGTTGTCATGGGCCCGAGCGACGACCCAGTTCATGGCCTGAGGTTTCGGGTACGTGGCCGTTGGATATATCGGTTGGCGTGTTCAAGAAAACATCGGAATGTTTCACGCCAGTTCGTGATAAGG
>DZDI01000120.1 GCA_022730455.1 Phycisphaera mikurensis
CACCCTCCCTAACGCCTTCGTCGCCATTATCCGACTGGGTTGGCACTATCATTTGAATGGTTAAATCAGATTTGGGGCGCAATTTCGCGCCCTTTACAAACTTAAACGAGAATTGTTATCATAAACATAATCACATAAGGATTATCATGAAGCTATTGATCAAGACAGTCACCTGTTCCGCACTGATGCTAACGACCTGCACTTTCACCAGCTTGGCCCAGGCTGCTCCTGCCGCACAATCCATCCCCGAAAGTGCGCATGAGCGCCCCGTCCCTTTAATCATTTACGCGGCTATCGGCTACGACAAAGCCATGGGCGCGGCTTTTCAACAGGCGACCGGCATCCCCACGGAAGTTCAGGAAATCCGCACAGGTGAACTATTAGCCAGGGTCGAGGCTGAAAAGCAGAACCCACAGTGGGGACTAGTCTGGTTTGATGGCGCGCTGGCCATGCAGGAACTGGCAGATCAACACCTGCTATTATCCTACGCACCAAAAGTAAACTGGTCGAAATATGGCACAGAAATGCAACCAGAAAACCATGATTACGTCACAACCGCAGCGACTTTTGCCGACGTCATCACCGTCAACAGTAAAACTCTGCCCGAGAATCAGTGGCCAAAAACCTGGGATGATTTGCTGAATCCGCGTTATAAAGTGGGCATGGACAACCCGGCCATTTCCGGAGAAACCTCCACTTTTGTGATGGGTCAGATAGCCGCTCGTGGGGAATCCGCCGCCTACCACTATTTCCTGAATCTCAAGAATAATGGTCTGAAAATTTATAACGTGAATCCCATTACCGACCGTGCCCTGCAATATGGAGAAATCAATGTTGCGCTGGTGCAAAGCTCATCGGCATTGGGGCATGCAGCATCCGGACTCCCGTTCCATGTAATTTATGCCAGCCCGTCATCATTGGTTCCCAGAGTTATTGGCATCTCTGCCCAAGCAAGCCCTGAAGTCCAGGCCGAGGCCAAACGCTTCATCCGGTTTGTGCTGTCACCGGAAGGGCAACATGTTGTGCATACCGGTGCACCCAAGGGTGATTCCAATGTTTTCCCGGTATTGGCCGGTGAAAAAGCTCGCGAGGGCGTTCCAACTCTGGAAGAAATTGCCGCACAAGGGGTGAAAATCCAGTACCTGAACCCCATCCAGTGGGCTCCCCGCAACGCCAGCATCAAGAACTGGTTCACCACAAATATTACCCGTTAGCTTGCGCGTGTCCACCGACCTTCCGCTTCGCAACACCGCTGGCAGCAACGCGCTCGCCAGACGCTCATGGCGTTTTTTAGGGTGGAGAAAGCACCTGGTCTTTTTGCCCATTTTCCTGGTTGGGATAGTTCTGGTGCTCTATCCCGTACTCAGCTTTCTCGCTCTGGCTTTTTGGCCCGACTTATTTCATCAAGGAACCGGGGGATTTTCGCTGCACAGCTTTATGCAGACATTTACTGGCTATGATTTCCAGGCGCTGTGCAATTCACTTTGGGTTGGCCTGAGTGTCTCCCTGCTCGCCACCAGCATGGGCATCTGGTTGGCATGGATCAGCACCCGCACCCAATTATTTGGACGTCGCGCCATTGCCATCGCTATCTGGGGTGTTTTGCTTTTACCCAGCTATTTTTCGGCTCTGGGCTGGCAGATGCTGCTCAGCCCCGGAGGTCTTCTGCCTCAAGGTTTTCTGGCACATTGGATTCTCGGCCCCCTGGGTGTAGTCCTCGTGCTGAGTTTGAAACAAGTGCTTTTGGCTTACCTACCCATGCTCGCTGCATGGCGTATGTTACCGGCCCAACTGGATGAAGCCGCCAGAGTATTTGAATTACCCAGACATATTCGTATCTGGCTCATACTTCGGGCATTATCGCCAGGCATTATTGGTGCACTGACCCTTACCTATGCCAATGCCCTACAGGATTTCGGGGTCGCCGCGACGCTGGCTGCCGGAGTCAACATGCCTCTTGCAACGTATGCCATTTTTCAATCAGTCAGCACCCAGCCCATTGATTTTTCTGTAGGTGCGGCACAAAGCTGGTTATTATTAAGCCTTCTTCTCCCGGCACTTTGGTTGCAGGCCCATATCAGTCGTCGCGCCCGGCGTTATACGGTTTTTTCGGGGCGGGCAAACCGCTCGGCACTGAAAAAATTGCGCTTCTGGAGCGCCAGTGCCCATTCGGCAGGCGTATCGCTATTTTTTTTCCTGGCACTGGGCGTGCCCCTCCTGGCCGCTCTGGTAACTTCCCTGCAAAAGAATCCGGACGCAGGATTTATTGCGCGCGATATGAGCCTGAGCCGCTACGCTCATCTACTCTTCAGTCCTAACTTGTGGGGTCCATTACGCTACTCTATCAGCATGGGGTCACTGGGCGGATTTTTTGCCGTGAGTATCGGCCTTGCGGTGGCCCTGCTGGTTCTTGAAGGTAGATTTTCCGGACGTATCTGGGATGCTTTGCTCCTGATGATTCTGGCTTTACCCTCAGTCGTACTGGGATCCGGATACATTTTTGCCTATAACCAGCCTTGGCTACCCCTTTATGGAGGGTCTTTGCTCCTGGGCATGGCTTACGTCGCCATTACCATGCCCTACGCAGTGCGCATGTTACTGGGACCCGTGGGTCTGTTACATCATAGTTTGGGAGAGGCAGCGCGTATCCATGGACTCGGCCGATTTCAGGTATGGCAACACATTCGCCTTCCCTTGTTGGCCTGGCCCCTGATATTTACTTTCTTGTTGCTGGCCGTGGAAGCCATTTTTGAATTGCCTGCCACGGAATTGCTCTATCCTGCCAACGTCACACCGATACCAGTGGCCATCATGCAGGCGGCTACTGCGGGTGACTTCGGTATGGAGGCCACTTTGCAGATATTATCCATCATCGTGGTTGGCACGCTGTTCATCCTTTTATATCTTCTGGCACGACGATTTCTTCCCCAGTCATGGCAAAGTCTGCAAAAGGAATCCCATTGAGCGCGTCCATTCTCCGCCTGGAACAGGTCAGCAAAACTTATCCTCAGCGAGCACAAGCGGCTGTAGAGCATGTCAATCTTGACGTCCAGGCCCAGGAAATTGTCGCTCTTCTGGGGCCTTCCGGCTCCGGCAAGACCACACTCCTGCGCATGATTGCCGGTCTGGAGTGTGCCGATCAGGGCCGTATCTGGATCAACGAACAGATGGTCGACAGCCCCGCTCACAAAGTCTGGGTGGCGGCCGAAAAAAGGGACTTGGGAATGGTCTTCCAGGATTATGCGCTTTGGCCGCATCTCAGCGCGTTGGAAAATGTGGCTCTGGTTCTACGCCATCGCAAATGGAAAAACTGGCGTTCCCAGGCCCAGGAAATGCTAGCCAGGGTTGGCCTGCAAGAGGTAGCTGAACAGTATCCATACCAACTTTCGGGAGGGCAGCAACAACGCGTTGCCCTGGCTAGAGCTTTGGCCTCTCAACCGCAGCTTCTGCTTTTTGATGAACCCTTATCCAATATTGATGCAGTCATGCGTGAAGAACTTCGAGGCCTGATTGCACGCGTAGTGCGCGAGGCAGGTTTAAGCGCGGTCTATGTCACGCACGACCAGTCCGAAGCGTTTTTTATTGCTGACCGTGTTGCCATACTCCATCGTGGGAACATCCTGCAACTTGCCACACCAGAAACCTGCTACGAAAAATCTGCCACTCCAGAGGTTGCCCGCTTTACAGGGGCCCAAGGCCCCTACGCCATCAAGCTTCATAACAAGGGAATTTGCTGGGGTGAACAGCTTGTTTTAATGCAGGATCACCACTGGGAGGCGGGAACAGCACAACTTTTTCTGCGTCCCAATGCTTTGCAACTTTCCGAAGATGCCCGCCCAGACTGCATTCCGGCCACTGTCCAGTTATGTGGCTACCTGGGTGGAATCTGGTGCATTGAGGCCAAAATAGGTGATGAAGTCATGCAGTTCTATCATCCTGTAAATCTCCCTATTGGGGCATCCATTCATCTGGATATAGACTGGACCCGTGCGCTGATTTATCCAGACCGAAAATAGCATACCATCCCAAAACAGCAATTGACATTTTAATGTTTTGTCAATGCATTTGCTTTGGCCTCGGCACGCGCGGCGCGCACGAACAATGCAGCCGCCAAACCAAAAAAAGCAAAGGCGATCACCCCGGTCACTATGATTCCTGCGGCGGTTTGCTTATCCGAAAAATAATGCATAGCGCTCGCCATCGCGTGCATGCTCATTGAATGCATATCCATTGACCAATCTCCTGTTTTGATTCGATTCACCCGCCAGTAATTTTATTCCTTGCAAGACCAGGAACAAAATAAAAATTCAATCAGTACATTACGATTTTAATTATAGCCTATCATCACTACTGACTGTAATCTTACTGAAGCATTGTGCCCTTCCTTAGTTGTTGTTAATGATTATCGTTTGCATGTATAATATACTCAGTTCATCAATCAATTGAATCATAGTGAGGACCTGAATATGTATATTGATGCACGACTGGAACAAACACCCCCTACTTTGTGGCTACGCAATCAAAGCGGTGAGGAAAGAATAATTTTCAATGAAGAACAAATTGCTCAACTCATGGAATCTGGCTATCTCTCGCCCTGTGATTTATGCCGCAGAAGACCGGAGTTGGAAAATCAGCAGATCAATGAATTACTGATAGGTGCGGTCACCCTTTTTCCCGAACAGTTTTCAGAATGCATGCAGGTGGGAAATTGTCCATTTATGGGGCCATCCTGCTCCGGCCAGGAAAACCCACGATAAAACTTAATATCGCGACCACAAAAAAGGTAGCCTCATGGAGGCTACCAATCGCCATACTCTGGCGCGTCGTGAAGAAACAGTCGGTTGCCTGGGTCAGGATTCCAGTAATTTCTGACCGATATATTGACCTTTGGCTATGCCACCAGGGCAGGCAAAAAGCCCGCGCCCATGCACCATAATGAACTGACTGATCATGGCATCCATACGGTCCATACGCGCGTACATGGGAATAAAGGAGTTGCGTGGATCTTGTTGATAACTGATAAAATCCAGTCCACCGTCGTAGAACATACCCTGGTGCCAAGGGGGCCAGCGTTCCGCTTCGTAAGACACACCGTGACAGTAGTTATAACTCCGCCGCAGAATATGGACGCCCTGATTTTCATCAGGGCTGCCGAGCCGCGCATGGGCGTTGAAAGGAATCACCAACTCACCATCGGCATTTTTTGCCTTGAAATCCATGGGAGTCAGGTGACCATCCGGCTGATACTGGCTTTTTTCGCCCAGGGGTGCACTGGAATATTTGTGCCGACCAATGGCTTTCTCCTGAAAATTCACCGGCATCTGATCCCAATGGCGGAGGTCCATCTGCATGCGCTGGAACATTTGATAGCTCCCGTTGCGCATCCAATCCGGACCTTCATCCCCGACCCAAACCCATTGCTTCTGTAGCTCCGAAGTGCGCGGATTGACAATCCCATCATTAAAACCCAGAAGATCACGCGTAATTCCCCCGTGGTCGCGATCTTCGCCTGCTGTCAGATACCCGGGCAGAAAGCCACTTGCCATCCAGCGGAAGTCCACGAGGCCTTTGGATAGTGCCACCAGTTCACGGATGGCATTGAAAGCCACCTGAGGATCATCAGATTGCGCCTGCACGGATAACGCTCCGCCAAACCAACCTTTCTTGATCTGATCACCCGGAAATTTGGGGGTATCCACCAATGCGGCTGGTCGCTGCGACGCCAAGCCAAAACGATCTTTGCCATCCTGTTGAAAAAACTCCGGACCAAAGCCAAAAGTCAGGGTCAGACGCGCCGGATGCAGGCCCAGCAATTCTTCGGTGTTGATATCAGGTGAATTCAGTGAGCCGGGTTGCGCTACCGCAAACTGACCCCGCGTCAAGCGCTCAGCGGCATGGGTCCAGTTTTGAAACAACTGGACCAATTCCTGACGAGTTGTGGCGTTTACATCCAGAGCGGCAAAGTAACTAAAACCCTGCTGCAAACCCGGGGTGATGATGCCTCCCTGCCACTGGCCATAAAATGGCACCATTTTGTCATCCAGAGGAGGCGCACGCTTGATACGGACTTCTGCTTCGGCCTGTGCGACCTTCAGCAGGCCAAGCCCCCCAATGGCGGCAGTGCCGCCCAGAGTACCGGAAGTCAACAGGAAGCGTCGCCGACTTTCGTCGATTTTTGGCTTCTTGCTCATTTTTCAACAGCCTCCATGAGGGTGTTATTGTCATCCCGGACAAAATAAATCCCGTTGCCTTCGGGATTCAGGGCAATACCAAACAGATCACCACTTCCCGGAGGCTGCTGGGCAGGATCCTTATCAGCCCAGTAAGTGCCCAACTGCTTGCCGGTTTGGCTGTCAATTTCCACCAGCTGCCCATTTTGGGCGTTGGCGACTACCAAATTTCCGTTTTTCGTTTTCAACATACCCAAAGGCGCTTTGAGAAAACCATCCTTGGTCACCACCTTACCCGTACCAGCGCTAGTGGTTCGGGTTAGCGCGTCTGGAATGACATTAATACTGTTATTTAATTCATTAGCCACATACAAGTCACCATTTTTCCCCAATGCCAAGCCTACAGGACCGATAGCAAAGGCACTGTTCGATGAACGCGCCGGGAACCAACTACCCACATCGGTGATATTCACCAACTCCGGGGGCGCATTATGTGGCACCTTGAGTGTCACCCGAGCCACTGTTGCCTTTTTCAGGATCGTTTTTGGAGAACTACCCTTCAGCCCAAAGCCAACATTGCTGATGAAAAGATGCGCCGTATTTCCTTGATCCGATAATGCCATTCTGCCCCAGGGGCCATTGATTTTGGGATCCACGATAGTTTTTACCCATTGTCCTTCAGGATTGGCGACCAACAGGCAACCTTGACCTAAAGTTTTGGTGGTTCCATCGGTGGAAGGCATGGAGCCAACCACGACATAGCCCGATTTCAGAATGGTCATGGCGGTGGTGAGACCGATACCGCCGGGGCATTTGTCCTGGGTATTATCAAAGTGCGCAAAAACCCGGGTTTTCTGGGTTTTCGGATCGAACTGCATGATCGTTGTCCCTGTACCCTGGAAATTTTTGGAATTATTGAAATTGTCAAAAAATACATCGCCTTTGTGAATCTTTCCGGCATTGACCGTAGAGACCACCAGGGAATAGGGATTTTCATCTCCAGAACCCAACCCCTTGAAAGGTACTGAAGAGGCCAAAAACTCGTTTCCCTTGAGTTTCGACAATAAGTTGGCGTGCGCCAGCAGGGGCGATGCAGCACCCGCAGCCAAAACAACACCCACAAACAAGCGGATTTTTTTGTAGCGATTATTGAACATAAAATTTCTCCGTTGATATTTAATTAAAATCAGTCTGATTCCTGTTTCAGTTAATCGATAAAAACTCCTTCCTGTCGCTCCCGCATTGCACTAATGGGGTATTCCACACAGGGGGCTTACATAAACTCGATGTGCCTGACGAAGGCTGATAACACCCTGGCTTCCATAATAGGTTTCGAAATGCACACCCCGATAATCGGCAATGGGGAGAATGCGCAGGGTTTGCCCCCAACGGATACCAATGCCAGCCATTTTTTCGGCGAAGCCCGGACCACCCCGCAAATGTACGATCTTCAACCAAACCAATTCATCGGCAATACTCAGCTTTTGCGGTGCCTCCCGAAATTCGAGCAACGCAGCGCGCCGGGTGTTCATCACCATTAATGTCATAATGCCCATAAAAAACCGACCTTATTCAGGAATGCAACATCACGGCCTGGCTGTATTCCAGGCTGGCCTTATCCACAGCCGAACAAAAAAAGCAGATGCGA
>DZDI01000296.1 GCA_022730455.1 Phycisphaera mikurensis
ATGGCGTGCAATGGCGCTCCTGGCCGAAGCCCGATGGCGGGCATATCGACCAGATTAGCCAGTTGGTGCAACAACTCAAAGCCAATCCCGACTCGCGCCGCCTGATTGTTTCGGCCTGGAACGTGGGCGAAATCGAAAACATGGCCTTGCCGCCCTGCCACGCCTTTGTGCAGTTCTATGTGGCCGAAGGTAAGCTTTCTTGCCAGCTTTACCAGCGCAGTGCCGATATTTTTCTTGGCGTGCCTTTCAATATCGCAAGCTATGCCGCCTTGACCATGATGCTGGCACAAGTTACCGGGCTACATCCGGGCGAATTTGTGCATACCCTGGGCGATGCGCACCTCTACAACAACCACATGGAGCAGGTTGAGCTGCAACTCAGCCGCGAGCCTTTGCCCTTGCCCACCATGCGCCTCAATCCTGCGGTTAACGATATTTTTGCGTTCAGCTTTGACGATTTCAGCCTGGAAAACTACCAATCGCATCCGCATATCAAAGCGATTGTCGCTGTGTAATACAGTACGTTTATGATTGCCAAGACCTTAACCCAACACCACTGAGCATACTATGACCGACTCCAATTCAAGCCAACCCGCAACGCGCATACATAACAGCCAACTGGTTGATCGTATAGGTAATGTGTTGATCGCTTTCCTACACAACATTATGTTGTTTGTCATTGCCATTGCCACGGTCTGGTCAGCGCTTGGTGAATTTACCCACATTTTTACCGGTGTTGCACCAACACTCAAAGATATTCTATTGCTGTTCATCTACCTTGAGATCTTGGCAATGGTGGGTATTTATTTTCGCACCCACCGCTTGCCAGTTCGTTTCTTGATTTATATTGCCATCACGGCACTGACTCGTATCCTTGTGGTCGATGTTAAAGAAATGACCAATGTGGTCATTTTGTCATTCACCGGCGCGATTATGATGCTCACTATTGCCGTCTTGGTGCTTAAATTCGCCACGGCTCGCTACCCCAGTAATCCACCTACAAATTAACACCCATGCGCTACGCCATTATCGCCGCGATGGATCGGCAACAACTTATCGGCAACAACAACACCCTGCCGTGGCATTTGCCGGCGGACTTGAAACACTTCAAGGCTTTGACCATCGGCAAACCGATCATCATGGGGCGCAAAACCTATGAATCCATCGGGCGGCCATTACCCGGACGCACCACCATTGTGCTCAGCCGTGATACAGGCGTGAAGTTGCATGACGAGGTGATTTTGACCCACACCCTTAGCGATGCTCTCGAAGTGGGCAAAGATGCGGCTTCTGGCATGGGTGTAGAAGAAGCCATGATCGTCGGCGGTGCGGATATCTATTTTCAAAGTCTCCCGCGTGTCGAACGCATGTACCTCACCCTGGTGCATGGCACATTTGCTGGTGACGCGTATTTTCCCGCCTATGATCGCCGCGACTGGGGCGTGATTCATGAAGAACACCACCCGGCGGATGAAGTCAACAGCGCGGCATACAGCTTTATCACCCTTGAACGCCGCCACCGTCATGCCGGGGAAACTGTAAGTTTTACACGCTGGTGAGTGGATATAACTCCCTCCCCCATGATGGGGGAGGGCTGAGGAGAGGGTTTTGATACGGGGGCGAGATGCGTGCCGCGTTTATCGTTCCCACGCTTCTGTAATGGTCTAATGAACTTGGACAGTTGTTAAGGCATTCTTTAGCCCAAAGCA
>DZDI01000121.1 GCA_022730455.1 Phycisphaera mikurensis
AAGGCCTACGCGCAAGTCGCCGAACGTTAATACTGATGAAATATCCGGGCTAGGCACCGGGACTATTTCTCCTGTTCACGCTGAACCAATACACCATCGCCACCTGCACTCAGCAACAACGCAGCGTCTTTGAATTCCTTCACCAAACTATCAGCAATCACTTCGCCGGAAAACCAACGCCCTCTCTCCTTCCGTCAGGGCCGTGAACGGTTACGAAAACCTTTATGGCATCACGGGGAGTAACTGAAAATATCGTCCGGAGTGTTTATGATTTTGTCGGGGCCGCTACTGAAAAAGAATGGTGCCCGCGGACTCTGCATCGGTGAAGCGACCATCTGAATCGGCATACCGAACCCATCTTTAATGGCTGCAACATAAATGACTGATGACCCACCCGGCCCGGACATGATTCCTCGTACCATCACGGCAGGAGGAAGGTCATTGATGGCGCATCGGCCCACTATCCACCCGCCGGTGGGGCTGGAACGGAGATACAATTGTTGATCGTCCGGCAAAAATGCTGCCATATTGGACGGGACAGCGCCCATGCGGTGCTCCAACCGGGTCAGCTCGGATGAGAGTATCGATAATTCAGCTCGGGTCAGTTCGACTTCAGAACTCTCACGCACTTTGGCGCCAATGGCGAGAGCCATACCCACCAAAATGGCAACTATGGCCAGCACCACCACCATTTCCATGACGGTAAATGCACAATGCCTGTGGCCTCGTTGCCGCCAACGCCCAATAATGCAACCGCAGTCCATTCCATCCTCCCCAGCACCGAAACGATAAAGCGAGGATTATGACCCATGAACGACCACAATTCAAGACAATTTTGGCGGCTTTTATTTTGAATTTACGCCGACGCTCCCGTGCTGTATATTGGGCGGCCCAAGGGCGTGTGCCTGAGCGGCCAAAAGGGACGGACTGTAAATCCGTTGGCTTATGCCTTCGCAGGTTCGAATCCTGCCGCGCCCATGATTGACCTGATGCGTATGGGCTGGTCGGTTGAAAGTCCGCCGACTCCCGCCCAAGTGACGCATCAGCCGCACAAAAAGCGACCGAGGGCGATTAGCTCAGTTGGTTAGAGCGCATGCATGACACGCATGAGGTCACAGGTTCGAATCCTGTATCGCCCATCCGTTGTTGGGCCCAAACCGCCACCTCCGGCGGAAGACAGTCGTTGATATGGCGTTTTGTCAATGATGAATAGTAACCGTTCACGGGCCAAAAATGGCAAGAGAAATGAAATTCAACTGATATTATAGGGCTAATGTGCAAAAAACCGCCCTAAAATAGGCCTGCATCGCCAAAAACATCGGTTATTTAATAAATTTCGCCACTTTTACCCGTGAACGGTTACGATGAATATTTACTTTTGACTTAATTCTGGCATTTCCCGCCGCAGGGCTTGGTCGCAACCGGCGATGCGGCAAACCCGTTCAATTCGCCCTCGTGCTGGCACCGTGCTTGCGCCCCGGTCTGGTGCGCAAAAGGAGCCTTCTGTCGGTCGGGTTTACAGCGGGTATTTTACGCTGATAATGCCCTGTTGCTTGGCAAGCGTGTTCGCCCAGCCGCCTGATTGATGGAAACTAAGGAGCCTGTCCAAGTAATAACAGGGACTGCGACGGCATGAATTTTGGCGGGCATCAAGAAGCGGCGACGAGGGCGTATCGGGCGAAGATGATACGCCGAGGAAGCCGCGCCGCAGAGGCCGGGCGAAAGACGTGCCGCCCTGGGGGTGTGCCAAAGGCGTGCCGCCCGGAGGGTGTGCCGCAGCCCTGCTATTATTTGGACAGGCTCCTAAGGCCGTTACGAACATCGAAAAGTAAAACGAAGGATTTATGACGCATATAACCAATCGAAAGCCGAGAATCTTAACCGGCGACACTCCCACCGGGCGATTGCATTTGGGGCATTGGGTTGGCTCGATCGAAAATCGGCTGGCGATGCAGGATCAATATGAATGTTTTTTTATTATTGCCAACGCCCATGCGTTCACGACGCGAGCGGACAACCCGTCGCAAATTCGTGAAAGCGTTATTGAAATCGCCACCGATTATCTGGCCGCCGGAATCGACCCGAAAAAGAGCACCATTTTTGTGCAATCGGAAGTGCCAGCCATAGCGGAACTGACCTTCTTTTTTTCGATGTTGATACCTTACAACCGCTTGATGCGAAACCCGACACTTAAGGATGAAATACGCGATAAGGGGCTGGGAGATGGATACAGTTTTGGATTTTTACTCTACCCCGTCGGTCAGATAGCAGATATCCTCGCATTCCGCCCCCAAATGGTACCGGTGGGTGAAGATCAGTTGGCGCATTTGGAATTAACGCGTGAAGTCGCCCGCCGATTTGACCAGCTTTATTGCGGTGTAGACGCCAAGACGCCGGATGCGGATTATGTTGCTGCCGGTGGGTTGTTTCCGGTCATCGAGCCTAAGTTGGGGCGCGTACGGCGACTGGTGGGAACTGGAGGGCCTGGCCCCCACGGACAATTACTTAAAATGAGCAAGTCGCTCAATAATGCCATTTATTTGAGCGATGACGCGGACACCATCCAGAAAAAAGTTATGGGGATGTACACCGATCCGAATCGCAAAAAGGCGACCGATCCGGGAACAGTCGAAAATAACCCGTTATGGATTTTTCATGAAACCTTCAATCTCGACCGGCACTGGGTGGCTGAAACCGAAGAACTATATCGGCGCGGCCAGATAGGCGATGTGCCCTGCAAAAAACGGCTGGTGGACGTTTTGACCGCCCTCATCGAACCGATCCGTCAAAGGCGCGTCGCCTTGCAAAGCGATCCCGGACACGTCTTGGCGGTTTTACGGGAAGGGACGCAGCGGGCGCGAGCCGTGGCCGATGAAACACTGCAACTGGCCAAAAAATATTTGCGTCAAGATTACCTCTAATAACCATGCGCAACCATTGAGTTGATGTGAACCATCAACTCAATATGACCGGCGGGCCCGGTCGCCGGCAGGAGAGTTCTTCATCTGATTTTCATTGAACAGCGATAGACTTTGAACTTTTCTTATTTTGCGGAGTACTTGATACTGATGCCTGACACGCCCCCTGAAATCCCCGAGATTTATTATCAGCCAGCACCACAGCATTTTGATCTCAAGTGGCCACGCTGGACAAAATTCGCCTTTGCTTTGGTATTGTTCCTGGTGGCGCTGCATTACGATCTGCCGATCGCGAAGTGGCTGTTCGCGCACCCGATTCAATTCAAATCAGATGTGAATCTTGAATTGATCATGCTGATGCAATGGGGCCAGTGGACCTGCTCAGTACTGGTCATTATCGCGGTGGCGATGCTGGACAAAAATGGCCGCAAAAAAGCCATCGCAATTGCCACAGGTTGCATCTGCTGCGTGGCCGTGTGCTATTTATTAAAAGGCCTGTTCGGTCGTGCCAGGCCGTGGCTGCTGCATAAACACATTTATGGGCTTTACGGCCCGGCAATGGGATTTCACTCGGCAGCTTACCAGTCATTTCCCAGCGCACACACCAGTGGGGCATTTGCACTAGCTGCCGGGCTTGCCTGGTTTTACCCCAATGCGCGAGCCCTCTTTTATTTCCTAGCGGGCGATGTGGCCATCCAACGGGTAATGCGCCATGCACACTATCCTTCCGATGTGGTCGCCGGGGCGGTATTGGCATTGGTTATAGTTCGGACCGTACTATGGACGGGTCTACCGGGCCGAATGATAGCGAAATTTCCTATCAAGTGGCAAACATGGATATTCACACCAAACGCGGAGCATCCGGACTGATATCTTCCCGGCGAGCTGCGTGTTTTTACCATGCTTGGCGACCATGGCATAGGGCTAAATGGCCGCTCTCAGCGAGGTGGAGCATCCACCGTGCGACGTTGCGATCCTATTCCGATAACCGAAGTCCGCAGGATAAGTAAACCCTGTTTGGGGCGACAGCACGAAACGAGCCGCTTTTGCGGTATCATTCGGGACGGAACAAATACGCCTCTTTGAGCGGGTCGCAACTGAAGTGAGAGATTGGAAAGAGACTAAAGCTGTGCGCCTACCCGACCGACTGGCAAACACCATGCGCTGGGGCGCGGTTGCCCTATTGGCATTAGCGTTTCTGTGGTCGGCGATGGTGGTGGGCCGGTCCTGGCTCAATCGCCGCCCGTCGAGGGCAAAAATCAGTCTGCGCGTCATGATTTGGGGGTCGCCGAACGAAGTCAATGATGTCCGCACGGCGGTACGGAATTTTGAAACCGTTTATCCCGGTATTTATGTCACACTCATTCCCGTCAGTGGGCCTTTTTACACTAAACTTGACAGCATGCTCGCTGCCGGTGATCCGCCGGACGTGATGTACGTATCGGCGTCGCGTGTCCATGAATTGGTGCACGACCATGTATTGAAAAACCTGTACCCATACATAAAAGCCCAATTGCATAAAGGGCGCATGCGATGGTTTCACAACTATTTTCCGAAAGTTATCAATGCGTTTCGCTTCGGCCGGCCCCATCACCCGGCTTACTTCGGCCTGCCTAAAGACTTCAGCACGATGGTGATGTTCGTCAATCTGAGGCTTTTTCATCAGGCCGGCGTGGCAGTTCCTTATAAGGGATGGACCTGGCATATTTATGAGCGTGACGTCAAATTGATCACAGAGCGATGCCAAAGCCGAAACGCCCAGGTGTTTGGTGGTGCACTGGTGACGACCAGCCGAATGCTCCGAAACATCGTCTGGACTTTTGGCAGCCATTTTTTCAGGTCACCCCATGGCAACGAATTGGATTTCATCGATTATCGCACCATGCGGGCGCTGCATTTTATCCGCAATTTGCGGTACAGACAGCGAACAGTTTACAACCGTATTGGCGTAGGATTTACGCAAAGGAGCCTGCGAGCATTTTTAGCCGGACGCGTAGGCATCATAGGACCATGGGGCCGATGGTTTGTGCCGCAGTGTCTGGCCGAACCGCAATTGGATTTTGATGTTGTCCCTCTGCCACATGCAAGGAACGTTAAGCCGGTATCGCTGATTTCCACGGTGGCGTGGGGCATGGCATCGAAAAGCCGGCATCCCCATGCCGCATTCAAGCTGCTGACCTATCTGGCCGGACCTCCAGGCCAACTGATCACAACTCGCAGAGGCTTGTCGGTACCATCGCTCAGATCATTGGCTTATAGCCACCATTTTTTACGTCACCATGAATCACCACACCATGCGCAGATTTTTTTATCAGAAGCGGTCGGCGGGCGTATTGTCCCGGGCATTCGTGAGGATCGCACTTTCGATCGTTTGCTGCGTGATACCATTGGCCAGAGCATCAACCTCGACAGCGGTGCGCCCGAAGAGGCTGCGATTCAAATGGCGCAGCGCTGGAGGGCGTTTCTCCATTCGCCATTAAGGCGCGGGCATTTTGCCGCCATGCCATGGCCGGAACTGATTGCTTCTGGATTCGTCCTTGTTGGTTTTGGCGCGCTGATCCTGCTGCTTTGGGCGCTTCGCCAGCGATGGGAAAGAGAGTCTCTTGGCGGACTAGTGTTTATCAGCCCATGGCTTGCGGGTTTTCTCGGCCTGACACTGTTTCCCATGATACTGAGTTTGTTTCTTTCGCTGACGCGGTGGCGCCCGATCACCACGCTTTCGGCCGCCCGATTTGTCGGTTTGACCAACTATCAGCAGATATTATTTCATGATTCACATTTTATTCACAGTCTCTGGATCACCTTTATCTACACGGCACTCGCCCTGCCACTTGGCCAAGTCATTGCGCTTGTATTGGCCATTTTTCTGCATCGGCCACGGCGCGGAGCTGCGGCATTTCGGTTTATCGTGTTGATTCCGATGGCCGTAAGCAGCGTATGCCTCGGCACACTTTGGCTGACAATGTTCAACGATCATCACGGGTTAATTAACGAATTACTCCGGCCGCCGCTGCAACTCGTGGGATTACACCCTCCGAATTGGTTTGGCGGCGATGCCAGGCTGTGGGCGACGCCTGCGTACGTCATTATGAGTTTTTGGACGCTGGGCGGGGCTGTCATTATTTATCTGGCGGGCTTATCGCGGATATCGGAAAGCCTCTATGAGGCCGCGGTGATGGATGGAGCCAGCGGAATTCGGCGTTTTTTCTCCATCACATTGCCCATGCTTTCACCGATCATCTTTTTCAATCTGGTAGTAAGCTTAATTGCGTCATTGCAAATTTTTTCACAGGCACAGGTAATGACCAACGGCCGCCCGGGAGACAGCTCACTGTTTTATGTGCTGTATATATTTCAGCAGGGGTTTGAATACTTTCACTTTGGTTACGCTGCAGCACTTTCATGGCTGCTTTTTGTCTTTATCCTAGTGCTGACAATCCTCGTGTTCCGTACCGCACGGCGCTACGTCTCGTATGATGGGGTATGGCTATGAGCAGTCTTCCACCCGGCGTGCCGCCGACCATAACGCCAATGGGTCCACCGCGCCATCGCCGCCACACGCATTCCTCGTTGACGTGGACGGACTTGCTCGCTTATGGCGTGTTGATCATCGGTTCGATCGGCTTTCTGTTGCCTATCCTATTCCTCGTGACCGGCAGTTTGCAGAATCACCCCACCGCCATCAGCGGCCGATTGCACCTGCTGCCGAGCCAATGGAATATTCATAACTACCCTGCGGCAGCACACCAGATGCACTTCATGCAGGCGCTGGCGAATACCATATTTGTCACAATACTCTGCGTGGCAGGGCAGATAATATCCGGATCACTTGTGGGGTTCGGTTTTGCCCGATTTAAATTTCCGGGCCGCGACACACTGTTTATTATCATGCTCGCTACGCTAATGCTGCCGTCACAAATCACCATTGTGCCGCAATTTTTAGTGTTTCGCGATCTGGGGTGGGTCAATACCTACTGGCCACTTATTGCACCCGCGTGGCTGGGGTCTCCCTATTTCATATTTTTATTTCGTCAAGCATTTATGCAGACACCGGATGAACTCGTAGAGGCGGCACGACTGGACGGAGCCTCATGGTTCAGGATTTACCATCGCCTGATGCTGCCGCTATGTACGCCGATTATCACCGTCGTTGCAATTTACAGTTTTCTCGGGGCCTGGAACGAGTACCTCACGCCGCTGGTGTATTTAAACAATCCGGCGAGCTATACCCTGTCGTTAGCCCTCGCAGGATTCAAAGGGGAGTACGGCGTGGCTCGGCCCGAATATCTGCTCGCCGCCACCGCACTTACCATGCTGCCGTGCGTTATTATTTTTTCATTCACGCAGCGATTCGTAAGCCGGTCCATCCCTCGCAGTTGACGCCGTGGCTGCCGGCGCCAAGGGGTCCGCCCGCAACTCTGTACGCACCCACCATATTCAGCCGCGTGCCTTGTGCCCGCGTTTGGTACGGCATTTTTCCACGACCCGTCCCCCCCATAGGCGCTAACTTAATTGTAACCGTTCACGGGCAAACGTGGCGACATTTATTAAATAACCGTTGTTTTTAGCGACGCAGGACTATTTTCGGTCCATTTTTTTGCATATTACTACTACAACGACCTTTTAGCTCAAGAATAATGGGCTGGATTGCCGATGAAATTTCTGGAACATAGCATGACCAGGAGTAAAGGCATGGAAGCTACAGATATTGTTGATGTGGGGGTGCGACTGCACCGCTTCATGGGCGAATTCAAGGACTGCTTTGGGCGTCGGGAGCCGGCGGAGCACGCGGAGCGTTACGTGCGTGGGCAGCATCTCAAC
>DZDI01000297.1 GCA_022730455.1 Phycisphaera mikurensis
ACTGGCGTCGGCGGTAATCGTGCCGGTGCTGCTGTTGGTGAGTGTTATGGCATCGTTGGACAGACTCTTGACGCCAACGCCGGTGGCCAAAACGCTGCGACCATACGTGTATGTGCCAGAAAGTGCATGGGCCTCGATGTCGCCGGAGTTGCTTATGGCTACGTCGCCAAAAAGGTCATAGATGCGAATGCCGTAAGCCGTGATATCGGCATAGGGGGTGGATTGCGAGCCAGCCGTGGCGGTAATGGATGCACTGTTGTCAATGGCCACATCGCTGGTGTAGTTGAAGCTGCGAACACCGTATGCCAGATAGTTTGCGGTGACGCCGATGCTTCCGGTATTGCTTACCTGCGAGGTACCGGTCGTGCCGTAACGCGTCTGCGTGGATATGCCGATAGCAATCGGGCCGCTGGTCTGGATGGAGCCGGAATTGTCGACCAGGAAGTGGCCTGTTCCATTTGCATAAGCAAGAATTCCATGGACATAGCCAGCGCCTTGTGCGATGACTTTTCCCGAGTTATTGACGCTGGCGTCAGCGTTTTGAGTCACACTCCAGATACCGCTGACGAATTGGTAAGCTACGCCAGGCGTTGCGCCAATATCGATGCCTTGCGCATCGACGTAGTTTGTATTGACAATGCTGACTCCGCCGTTGTACGCGCCATAGGCTCGTATTCCATATGTGTTCCACGATTCCGCAACAACTTCACCATCATTTACAATAGAAACACCCTCATTATGTTTACCAAGCGTCATGCCATTGAGACCCTTGGCGGCATGCGAAGATGCACTTGAGTTGCCAATAGCGCTTACGTAGCCCGTGTTATTTATTGAAATACTGCCATATTTTGTAACAGCATCAACACCGAAAATGTTGGCGCCTTGCGCAATGCCTTCAGAAGCAATATTGCCGGAATTATTGACTGTGACTGACCCATACTTTGCATAAGCACGTATTCCACCCGAAACCCCATATCTACCAGTGGCTAATCCGGCGCTAACGGTGATGTTGCCGGAATTATTCACCGTGGTATAAGTGGGGTTGCCGTGGCTATGGTGCGATACATAAAATGCAGGTTCCCAGTAGCCTGCTTGAATGCCAGTGGCAATCGAGCCATCGCCTGAAGTGGTCGCGATAATCGAGCCCGTATTTGTAACGTAGTTCGTTCCCACGCCAGTTTTGCTGGATGCATGGGCGTAAATGCCCACTTCCTTGTAGATCCCGTTTGCTGATATTTCACCAGCATTCATGGCGTACGCGATGCCTTGAGATGTGGTCTTGACCATGATTCCGTAGGATGAATATCCTTGAGCGGAAATCGTACCGCTGTTGGATGCGTGACTCTCGCCTATCGCAGTGTCAGCGTCAATTCCGATGGCCCGGGAATAATAATATGTTGAATGTGAAATTGCTGAAACAACGCCATCATTGTTGACGGTCGTGGAGGTGTGCGAGGTTGCCTCGATGCCGATGGCATGAGAGTAATAGCCATACTGCGATTCAGCAGAAATATGGCCTTCGTTATTAACACTTGTGGCGGCGACTTGCGATGTGGCATTTATACCAATGGCATCGCCGTAATAGGCATTGGCGTTGATGACGCCGTCCACCTGATTATCGACAGTCGCATTGCCATGCAGGGATTTTGCGGTGACGGCGGTGACCGCCTGTGTCCCATTGCTGTAGGCGCTGACGT
>DZDI01000122.1 GCA_022730455.1 Phycisphaera mikurensis
TAAAGAACGCGACAGTGAACGGGTGCGAGCTCGGGAAGAGGTTTCCGGTAAAACCACCCGTACTGGTATCCTTTTGGGTCGAGTCCAGTGGAATGCTTATTTCCTCCTCGGTGGTGGCAGCATTATTTGAGCCGTATATCACTGCGGTCGGCACGACGCTAATGATAAAGTTGTTGTTAACGTCAATCGTGCCACCGCTGTTCCAAGTGTTGTTCGCCTGCGTGAAGGCAGTGTTAGCCTCAATGGCGGTATTGGAGTAGACATCGTTGAGTCCGTACAAATTAAAGCCTGATCCGGGGGCGTTATTCGTACTGTTGATGCCCATGTATATCATGGTGTTATTGGTGGTATTTGGGGTGATTGAGGCACCGGAGGCGATATCGGCAATGAAGGTGGCAGGGTGTTATTGGTGGTATTTGGGGTGATTGAGGCACCCCGAGTTTTCGTTTTCAATATGCGTATTTAGGTGTTATTGGTGGTATTTGGGGTGATTGAGGCACCGCCAAAGTAAAGCATAAAATACAGATTGGTCGAGTCATTAGCCATTTTAACCGATGTGATGTTTACAGGCGCATTCGAATCGACCGTATTGGTAGCGACCACCGGCACCCCGCTCCAAGATTTAAAAGTACCCTGCATGGGGATTGTCTTGTAAAATCCCGCCAATGCGACACCGCTGGTCGCGAACACGCCTGCGAGCACAGCGACACTACTGGGAAGAATGGAACTACGCATAAAAGGCTCCTAAAACAGGAATCGCAAAATAGGCCCCAACCCCGCACATTGCGAATTGGCGTGCCCACTAATGAACAGGACGAAGCCATTTTCCCTGAAAATGGCCGACCACCGCCGGATAAATGGTGCCGAAATCCACTGGTTCTACCGCCTCCAGAAGCCCCAGCGTCGCCGCCCGATTCGCAGCCATCTGAATGCGGCGTGTTTGCGTCGGCAGAGCGTAATCCAGCGCGAATAATTTCAGGTGGAATCTTCGCGCCAGCGGAGTAATGCGGTGAACCTGCTGCAACCTCCAATTTAAGTCGCGCGGAGGCATAACAATATATTTTGAGTGTGTATCATTATGCCCCAACGTAAAGCTCTCCAGCATCAAGCCGTTGATCCATGGGGCCACCGTTGGTAATATCCGAGTCCCCTCGTTGAGGACTATAGGGGCGTTCGGAAAACGTTTCCGCAGCTCGTGGATAAGCCCTGCGGTACAGGCCCTGAGGCCCTTATGGGGGAAGCGGTCATAGGTGTTCACACAATCAAGAAAAAGTCCCTCGAAGCCCCTCTTATTTATCATCCATGCGGCCTTCCGTAAGAAGTACTTTCTCCACGCTCGACTGCAACAGTTGGTGTAATAGCTGTGCCACTGCTTATCCGCTTCAGGTTTTCTCGCGCCGGGCATAGTAAGATACCAACTTGCGTACCCCCCCGGTCCTTTGCCGTCGCCGCGCATCAAGTGGGACGTCTGTCCGATGGACAGATACCCCAATGTTACCACGCCCAGCCCGTTAAGCCGTTGCACATCCGCCACAGACATCCCGACGGGGAACCATCCCGGCGCGTGCAGGATAACAACGTCATACTTTGAAAGAAGGGCAACGTGGCCCTTGCCGGCATATAGGTAATAGCTTTTCGCCGCCTCCAGCCGTTGCCGTACCGACAACTGCCTGCGGGATTGGAGACTATCCCCCCGTGAAAAGACGGGCAGCAATAGCACAACGAGCAGCAACCCCACGAAAGACAGGCTCGCGCTGCGCTTCAGTGAACAGTGAAACGTTAGTGAAATGTTCGCGCGTGGCGAACTTAGTGAGACGCCGCGATTCAGCTTTGCTTGCTTAGAATCCAAGGCAAGTTTGGCGAGGCTCCAAATTTTTTCCGATCGCACCATGATGATTCTCCAAGGTTCCGGACTGAATATTGTGATGCCGTCCGAACTACTTGATTGAGAGTATAACCATCTTCTAAGGTCTTGTCAAGCCTTTTTTACAAAATTTTATAAAATTCATTGCCGACCCGCTTTTTCAACAACGCATTCACCTTCCGGAATCAGTCGAATTCCACCTATTCCAGCGATAATGCACTTTATTCACCCTAAATGTTGGCATAAACCCAATCGCCATAGCCACCTCACCGGTACAAGTGCAGCACTCATATCGGAGCAGACACAACGACCACGTTTAGTGGATTAAAGCCCCATATATTTATCTTTCACACTAATATTAATTTCAGCCTGCGGCACGTGCCGCAAAATTTCATGTTATCCCACAAAATTTATTTGCCAGAAGGCGCATTTGATTTGACTATGCCGAGACGCCGCCGACGGCGGGTAATAAGCGAGATCGACGAGCACCTGAATCTTGTCCGCTGGACACATACGTTATACGATACATTGGATGAAGCAGCGTGCTGAGCTTAATGAAAAAGAAATATTATGGCTGATTTGGCAGCACAAGTCGCTGTCGCGATGGCAAATCCATGAAATTACCGGCCATACACCAAATCAAGTCGGCTTGGATATTGGCAGACTTATCAAGCGAGGGCTTCTACGGGAAAAAACGCCCGATATTAAAGGCCCGGGGCGACCCCGGGTTCCGGTCGCCATCGACCCGTCACGCCGGTACCTCCTGGGACTGGCTATTCGACCCGGCCACATCGAGTGTGCCCGCTTGAACCTTCTTGGTGCCATACTCGGACGGCAAATCCGAGTTGATGTGGCAACGCCAGATCGCATTGTCCCGACAATTAGCGAGTTGGTGCGTAAGCACATTGGAGAGAATTGCGCTGGTATCGGTCTTAGCACACCGGGCTTTGTCGATTTGCAGCGGCATCAGATACTGTCGTCACCAGCGACTGTCGGCAGGGCACCGACGCCGTTGGCTCCGGTCTATGCTGCCTCGGGATCCATCCCCATTACGCTGGAAAATGACATGCATGCCTTGGCCGCACGGTGGTCTATGACGCATGAGACATTCGGCAAAGAAGACGTGGTGCTGGTGTTCATTCAAGACGGTGAGCTCGGAGCGGCGGTGCTGGTTAACGGCCAGCCCAACCGAGGATGTGCTGTCGGAGCCAATGACTTGGGGCACATGCGCCTTATGGTTCGGACCGAGCTCTGCCACTGCGGGCATCATGGATGTTTAGAGCGAATTTGTTCTACCTCTTTTCTGAAGGGGATCGATGGGAGTGAACAGAATTTGCTGGACAGAATAGCTTCCATCAAAATGATGGCCGCTGACCCTGCGCTAAGCAAGATGACCCGTTATCTTGCGACGGGCCTGGCCAATGCTGCCAACTTCATGCGGCCCAATCGTCTGGTGCTGGTTAGCCAATTCACACGTTACCCCGTGTTCAGCGACGCGTTGTTGCGCCTCGTGCGGCGCCGCCTACTAACTGGCATTGTCGATCGCATTCAAATTGATTTGTGGGACCAACCCGGCGCCGACAACGGCGAGACTGCGGGCTGGCTGGCGCTCGCCGCTCTTTACAGAGATGGGTGGAATTGCAACCTGCCTGCCGACGCATGACTTACAGCAAACCATGTGAGTCGATAATAAAAATATCGTATTCTACCGCCATGACGAAGCATTTCCCGTGAGATCAGCTAAGAGTTTCCACGACACGTTTCGGTCTCGAGTGGTTAGCGATTAATTGCAGTCGTCTGAATCCGTAATACACAACTACACAATGGGCTGCAATACCCCATATGCCACAATCGAGATCAATTATTAATTCGACTGCACAAACAAGGCACCGGGTGAGTAATCGATACGGGCATCCCGCGTCTGTTTTGACTTCATGGTTTTAATAGTGCCCAGTGGCCGCCTTGGTGTTAAGTTCGCCCCCAACTCCGAGCTACTCCCCACCGACCCGCGGCTCGGAGGGATGACTGCTAAAGTTGATTGCAACGCGCGGGCGGGTGATTGAGCCGTATCGTTGGCGAGAACCCTCAATGGCCGGTGGGCGACCACCGCGACACCAGCCGCCCCTGCCCGCCCGGGCGTAAGCTGCCGCCGGGCCATCGAAGCTCCATCAGATGTTTGCGCCGTCGCAATCCGAGACACAGCCGAACTGCGCACGCCATAGGCAGACAATACGCGAGTAAGCGGTACACGGGCCAAAAACACCGCGGCCGCCAGCGCCATCACCCCTGTGCCAATCAATGCTCCAAACCACAATCCGGAATTCCCCGCTTTGCGTTTTCGCGCAGTACGGTTATCTCTGGAACGACAGGCAGCCGCCAGTTGGGAAATCATGTCCGATGAAGCGTCAGATGCAGAACCCGCCACCGCAGAATTGTCATCCAGCATTCTCTCCTCGACCTGGCATTTATGGGACAGACCCACATCCCTATCCCGGCAAGCCACGGTGTGTGATGCATCACCCACCCATGAGACGCTTGACCGAGGTGATTGCTGACTCGCCGGCTGACTTGGCATTTTTACACCTGACTCTAAAATCCGATATTCGCTCCGTATGGTTATCGTCGATTTGTCCGGCACCCTGCACCCTTTTCTGACGATAGCATCGTCCCATATGGATGCAGGCATGATGCATTACTGTTACGGGCTGCAGAAAAATTGCATCCGAACACATCGCTGCGTTCGAGACGTTCAGCCGCCGGGTGCCGGCGGACCAACGGCGTGGTGCATCCCAATTCGACGGCGGCGCAAACGCGTGATTAAACGGTTGAGCACCACGTTAATGAGCCGGTAACAACCTATGGGATACGGAAGGGGGCAGCAATTTAAAAAGTGTTTGCATGTGGTGGCCATCGTTGATGCGGTAAACGATGTGGATACGCCGATGCTGAGATGTGGCGATGGCGTGCACAGCCTGGGCAAATTTACCCTCGTCACGGGTGAGAATATAAATCGGCTTGCGTGGTGAAAAATGTGCTCTCTGGAGGGATACTGGGCTTTTAAGCGGGAGAATCTGATTGGCGTAATACAGGACACCAAGCCAAATCTCATCGCCGGTAAGGGTATAGATGGGATTCGGCTTGACCATGGCCATCATCTGCCCGGTGGGCGCGCGATACCGACTGACCTGATAGCCCTTGCCCATGAAATAAGCCCAATTGACGGATAGCATCAGCAGCCAGGAGGTCGCGGCGAAAACCACGAATGCAGCCACAAATTTTCTATTAAACTCCCATCGCCAGATGATTACGCCAGCCACTGCAAGTATGACGCCCAGCAGGCACCATCCGGGCAGGGTGAGGGTGTTCAGAGCGGGCTTGAGCAGTGAGAGGGCCTGCATCAGTGTCCAATGCCCGTCGTGCCACACGGGCGGGCGATGCGAAAATGCCGTCATCACCGCCACGACGATAAAACCTAGGCCGGTGCCGATGAACAGAATGCCTTGCGCCGCCAGCATCAGGGCGGCCGGTTTTTCGATGGTGATATCGCGTTTGAGACGCACAAATTCCTGCCACACCACACCAATAAGCAGGGCTGCAAACGGGAATTGCTGCAGTGCATAGCGCTGTTTCTTCTGATGCGGAATGGTCAGCAGCAAAAGCCCAACGACAAGGACGATCCAAAACAACCAGCGTCCCCGCTTTTCCATGTCGTCGGGAGATGGGTCTGAATTGGTCGGAAGAAAGGGTACCGTCAGGCCTGCTATCAGTGCCACCGTCCATGGGAATACCCATGCCAACATGCCCAGATAATACCAGTCCGATTGCGTGTAGCTCTTACCCGGCGCGGCCATATACCGGGTAAACTGCTGAGCCCAAATATGCCAGGCATTCCCCCCATATTCGGCGTGGTAGCGCGCTGCGACCGCAAAAAGCCATGGCGCAAAAACTGCGATCGACGCTGCCAGTGCAATTAGAACAGAAAGCCAAGCCCGCCCCTGATTGCGGTGATAAATCAGTATCCACACACCCATCGGCAGCAGCGCATACATGGGGTTGACCGGCCCCTTGCTGAGTACCGCCAGCCCCAGTGCCACCCCACCTAAGATCGCCCAAGCGATCCACCGTCCAGGCTTTTCAATGGCATGAAGTAAGCCCCAAAAACCAATCGTCGTAAAGGCCGTGCAATAAATGTCATATGACGCCAGACGTGATTGGCGAACAAACACAACCATGCTGGCCAGTGCAATGGCTGAAAACAAACCCAGCAGACGGTCACGCGACATTAAATTGCCAATCGCGTAGGTGGCCCAGCATGTCAGCACACCCAAAATGGCCGACGGCAGGCGCAGGATCCAGAGCGAATCACTATGGAAGAGGGCGCCAAAACCTGCGGGAATCCAGACGGGCAAGGGCGGCTTTTTCATGCGGGGTAGACCGCCAAGTGTCGGCAAAAGCCAGTGCCCATCGCGAAAGGCTTCACGGATGGGTACTAGGTTGAAGAGCTCCATCATGTCGCGGGCGTTTCCGACGCCGAGTGCCAGCAGGTAAAGCGGAAAGGCAAACGCGGCAATCAGCGCCAAGGCCGTGGCGTGCGACATCACGGGTTTACTGGTTAAGAGATTCGGAATTTCGGAGGGCTTTTGAACCGAATATTTCACTTTGCTTCTCGGGTAATTTCCTCATGAACAAGCGGCGTACCCGTAATCATCGCGATACGGCGCGGGCGCACCGGCATACCGCGTACAACGGTTCCATCACGGCGAATTTCCCGAATGGCGTACACCGGCTTGTGCTGCGATTCAAAGTATACCCGGGAAATGAGCTCCGCCAGCAAACCCGTAGAAAACAACATCATGGCCATCATCAGCAGCATGGCGCCGAAGATAATGAGAGGGCCGTGAGTTTCAAGAATAGACATGCCGCGGATTTTTTCTATGACCAAAAACACGCCTATTAAAAATGACAGCACGAACGGCACAAGCCCTATCTTGCCAAAAAAATGCAACGGCCGGGTCAGATAGCTGTTGAGAAATTTTATCGTCAGCAAGTCCAGCATAACGCGAAAGGTGCGGCCGATGCCATAGTTGGACGGACGGTACGGAGCCTGAATGTTTTTGATCGGTATTTCAGTGATGGTAGCACCGGCCATGGCAGCCAGCGCCGGAATGAAACGGTGCGAATCGCCATAGAGGTTCAGATGATCGATGACATCCTTCCGATAGGCCTTATAAGTGGTACCAAAGTCGTGAATGTCCACGCCGGAAATTTTGCGTATCAGCCAATTGGCGGTCAGGCTGGGAATGCGTCGCAGAAACAGGCCATCAACGCGTTTTTGCCGCCATCCAGATACCACATCGAACCCCTTTTCAATCTCCGCCACAAAGCGGGGTATCTCGTTGGGGTCGTGTTGAAGATCGCCATCCATTGCAATGACGATCTCGCCACGGGCGTAATCAAACCCCGCCGCCAATGCCGGTGTCTGTCCAAAATTCCGCCGTAGTTTAATCAGCACGACGTGCGTATCCTCGTCGGCAATTTGAGCCAGTACATTGAAGGTGTCATCGGTGCTGCCGTCATCAATATAGATGATCTCGTAGGTGCGGTTCATGGCTTGGAAATTACGGGTTAAACCGGCATGCAGCTCACGCACGGAATCGCGCTCGTTGTACATCGGAACGACCATGGAAAACCAGGGAGCCGTTTCAGAGTCTATGGTGGGTGCATTTTCAACCGCTGTCATGGAGGCTCCACACGTATCGCCCGAAAGCGATTCTGTATTTTAATCGAATCGCGCCGTTTAGGGCACCGGCCAAGGAACCGCCCCACTCCGGCCTTATCGCAGACGGAACGTTTGCGGCTCACCC
>DZDI01000123.1 GCA_022730455.1 Phycisphaera mikurensis
TCTGCAACAGTGCTGGCACGGGGGGATACAGTGATGCCAGTGTAATCAATCCCAGCCTGCGAGCAATCTGCAACAGGACTCACGGTTGCCGCATTTGATCAAGTAGTGTAATCAATCCCAGCCCGTGAGCAATCCGCAACATCGACCAGGCTTTGGCCCGCGGCAGAGGCAGTGTAACTGATCCCGGCCCGTGAGCAATCCGCAACGTTACTCCAACGATATCGGATACGATTATTAGTGTAACTGATCCCGGCCCGTGAGCAATCCGCAACTGGTTGATGGGTAGGTCGAACTGGTGATGGAGTGTAACTGATCCCGGCCCGTGAGCAATCCGCAACAAGCTGTACGATTCGGCCAGCAACGCGGGCAGTGTAACTGATCCCGGCCCGTGAGCAATCCGCAACGGAATTGTGACCTTCGCCAAAAATGATTTCAGTGTAACTGATCCCGGCCCGTGAGCAATCCGCAACGAAACAGGCGGCATAGAAAGCACGGAAAAAGTGTAACTGATCCCGGCCCGTGAGCAATCCGCAACACATAAACCACCTATACTTTCTGCGGTTAAAAGTGTAACTGATCCCGGCCCGTGAGCAATCCGCAACGCCGCGGTGGTACCTACCAGCGTTACTTCAAGTGTAACTGATCCCGGCCCGTGAGCAATCCGCAACCATTTTTATCGCGGTAGTATTTAGGCTTCGAGTGTAACTGATCCCGGCCCGTGAGCAATCCGCAACCAAACTGCGGGTTTTGTATCCACTGGCCACAGTGTAACTGATCCCGGCCCGTGAGCAATCCGCAACCATGCGCCAGTAGTCGCCGAGGGCGGCCTCAGTGTAACTGATCCCGGCCCGTGAGCAATCCGCAACGCCATTTGGGTGGCTCGCACCGGATTGTGTAGTGTAACTGATCCCGGCCCGTGAGCAATCCGCAACCATGACAGGCGTTTAGACGCGCTTGTACTGCCATCTGGATCGTTGAAACGCCAGTGTATTAAACACGCCGCGATAACAAAGATCGATGAATATGGCGATCCACACAGCTGTGAGATTGGCGTTGGTGATGCCATGAACCGCCATCCACCAAAGAATCAGCAGCAGCAAACCGACGCGCACAATAAAAACGCCGCTGACCGTGCAGAGCATCGGCAGCATGGTTTCCCCCGCACCTTTGAGCGCACCGGAAAGTACAATCGCAATGGCGAAGCCGGGCTGCGCTAGGCCCGCCAGCACCATGGGCCAGTGACCGACCGCCACAACCGGGGGTGAATGAACCATCAGCGAAAGCATAAATCGCGGACATGCGACCATGGGAATCGCCAGAACCGTCATAGTAATCAATGCCAGTCGATTGGCGATATGCGCCGCCCGTCGGGCCTCATCCGGCTTACCTGCCCCCAGATACTGGCCCACCAGTGCTGAGGCCGCAATGCCAAAACCAAACCCCGGCAGAAAGGCGATGGACTCGACGCGTAGCACACCGGTGTGGGCAGCCATGGTGTAACCATTGGGATCGTTTCGGCTGTTAATGACAAATATAACAATTAAAAATTGTCCACCCCAGAGCAACATTCCTTCAAACCAGCTAGGCATGCCGATTTTGAGTATCCTTTGCAACACGTGCGGTGCGATGCGCAGGTGTCGCCATTTGATATTCAGACGGGATTGTTTACCGAAAAGAATGATCGCCGCCCCGGCACCACCAGTGGCATAGGCCAAAAGCGTACCGAAGGCATTACCCCGCACTCCCCATGCCGGTGCCCCTAACCAACCATAAGTGAAAGACGCCGATGCGACGCCATTGACCACCATCACAGCGGCCATAATCCACATCGGACGGATGGTGTCACCAGAACCGCGCACGGTCGCCATGCCGATTTGTCCTGCGGTCTGCAGACTGATGGTCACCACCATGATACGGAGATATTCAATGGCAAAATGGCCCGCTAAACCCGTCAAGCCGCACAGTTGCACAATGGGGTGGGCAAAGATAAACAGCGCCCCAGCCGTCACGATGGAAACCAGAAAGCCGGCGGCGACGGCCGTGCCCGCCGCCCGATTCGCCATCCGCACGCGTTTGGCGCCAATGGCCCGGGAAACAATGGCGGTAGCGCCAACGGCCAAGGCTGCTGTCATAAGTCCGGCGAACCATTGCAGATAGGTCATCAGCCCCACCGCAGCCGTTGCCGCAGAGATGCGGTTGGCATCGCCCGGCATATGGCCGGCGATAACGGTGTCGGTAATGCCCACCACAGCACCAAGCAACTGTTCGCCGATCGCTGGAAGTGACAGGCGCAGCACCCCCCGCACGCTGGCGGGATGTTGCGTCCATTCAGGATGAGACCGCCGTTCAACGCGTGGTGGAGGGTCGCTTGGTTCTGGTGCCAGCGTAGGTGCGTCGGTTTGGCGCCATTCAGGATCAGCACTGGGTTTGTTCAGGCGTTTCTCCTCAAAACGTTTCGGAATTTTAGCCGGAATTTAAATTCATCGTTGCCCGCCCATTTTCATACAGCGGCGGCATCGGCTACCATTTGCGGCGATGATAGCACGCATACAGGGTTTAATCGGTGCCGTTTATGAAGATTCTGTCGAGCTGACGGTCGGCATGATCAGTTACGAGGTTTTGGTGGCCGCTGCGGACATCAAAAATCTCCAGGCACAAGTCGGACAGCGGGCAGAATTTTTCACAATTGACTACTTGGAAGGCAGTCCTGGCCACGGTTCGCTGACACCGCGCCTTATTGGATTTCTGACGGCCACAGATCGAGATTTTTTCCAGTTGTTCATCACGGTCAAAGGAATTGGCCCCCGCCGGGCCTTGCGGGCCATGGTACAGCCGGCCGCCCGAATTGCCTCAGCCATCAACGCACGCGACACCAAATTTCTCATCTCATTACCTGAAATTGGCAAGCGCACTGCTGAGCAAATGATCGCAGAGCTTTCCGGCAAGCTGGAACTTGGCCCCGAATTTACCGATTCTGCATTCCCTGCAGCAGCCACCCGCAACCCCGAACAGGAACGTGCGATTATCGCGCTGATTCAGCTCGGGGAAAAACGCCCCGATGCACAATTGCTGGTCGATCGCGCGTGCCGGGCTGACCCGTCGCTCACGGATGCTTCTGCCATCACGCAAGCCGCCTATCGGCTTAAGGCAGGTGCCTGATGGCCCGCGACCGCATCGTCACGCGTAACGAACTGCCCGAAGACCGCACTGAAGCCACTAACGTCGGGCCAAGTCCCTTGCGGCCACAACGGCTGGCAGAATATATCGGTCAGCCAGAACTGGTGGAGAAGCTCAACATCGGCATTGCGGCGGCATGTACGCGCAGCGAAGCCATGGAACATGTACTGCTTCATGGCCCACCCGGATTGGGCAAAACCACGCTGGCATATATTATCGCCAACGAATTGCAGACGTCCGCCCCCCGCATCACCAGCGGCCCGGCACTCACCCGGCCCACGGACTTGGTGAGTCTGCTCACCAACGTTCAATCGCGGGATGTGGTCTTCATAGATGAAATTCATCGCATGCCGACGGCCGTGGAGGAGTATCTCTACTCCGCCATGGAAGATTTTGTGGTGGATGTCGTGACCGGCACCGGCACGCATGCCGATTCCATTCGCATTAAAATCAATCCCTTTACATTAATTGGTGCCACCACCCGATCGGGCCTGCTATCCGGTCCGATGCGGGCCCGCTTTGGTATTGTCCATCATTTGAATTTCTATTCTGAGACGGATTTGCTCATCATATTAAAACGGTCGGCTTCACTGCTGGCGATGGATTGTGAGGCCGGTTCGCTGGAGATGGTCGCGCGCCGGTCGCGCGGTACACCGCGCGTTGCCAATCGATTACTGCGGCGGGTACGCGATTTTGCACTCATTCGCGGCACGGGACGCTTAACAATTGATTTAGCCGTCGGTGCCCTGAACCTTGAAGGCATCGATGACCGCGGACTCGACCCCTTAGATCGCCGCTTTATGATGATTCTCGCCCGTGATTACGATGGCGGCCCGGCAGGATTGGATTCGCTTGCCGCCAACATGGGTGAAGAGAGTGACGTCCTGGAAGATGTCATTGAGCCGTTCCTGCTGCAGTCCGGTTTCTTGCGCCGTACCAGCAAGGGACGGCAACTCACGTCAGCCGGATGGGCTCATTTGAAGTTGACGCCGAGTGCCAAAGCCGCCGAGAATGAACTCTTTGAATAATCGGAATGTATTGTATTGATCCACACCATGACGACGCCTTTGAAACAACACCCCTCGCCCATAATGTACCGCATGGCCTCTGCCACCCTTGCCATCTGCGGACTGCTGCTGATCAATGCGTGCACTCTCAAAAAAGGCCCAATCATTGTGGGAATGTCGCATCCGTTGGCACCTTCGGCACAGCCGCACACGGCTCGCGGGCGGCGCTCTTATTCCCCGCCGGTCGTTGTCGAAATGATTTCCCTTAACCTGCCCGAGGGCCAATTTAATCACAACTCTGCTATATGGAAGTTGCTATCCCCACTGAAGTTACCGGCCGCCGATCTCCACATGCTGCGCATCAACGGCTTGCGTGCCGGCGAAGCCCCATTCAGCCATTGGAAACCGTTATCTAAAATCCTCAATTCCATCAAGGGGCTCATTTCCCAACGAAGCTATATTCAAGCCGCAGGCTTGCGGTCAGTGGTGGTCAATGCCAAATTGAACGTTCATCATCAACTTCTCGCCTATCGCCCGCTCGATGGACGGCTTACTCTCCGTTCATTTCATGACTGCGATGACATATTTCTCCTCACTGCCGATATATCAAAAATTGAAAATCGCACGATACTGCAACTCGTTCCCGCCGTTAACCTCGGCACCGTCACCTTCAGCCGCGGGCCCAGAGCTTTGGGCGTGATTCAAGGCAGCGAGCCGCAGCGGCATATTTTTCGGCACTTGATCTTCTCCATTCCATTGCCACCCCGGCATTTTGTGGTCGTCGCACCCACCCACCTTCATTCTCATCTGGACCTGATTGGACCGACCTTTCTAACCGATGGACGGCAGGTACCGGCCCGCGAAAGCGTACTGATTTTTGCCCCCATCGATAAACTCAAGTAGCGTGATCAAACATCATCAGCGGGGCATGCGGGGCGGCCAATGCGCCGCGATTTGCTCAGCAAATTGCCGGTATTCAGTAAAGATATGTTGATCGTGTCGCTCCATAAAACGTTGGAAAAACAGTGGCCCCGCCACTAAATTCCATCGGGCCGTTTCATTGCGCAAATCGGAAGGCGAAAGACCCGCCGCCCGAAGTGCTGCGGTCAGCCGGCCCCGCTGGGCCCAGCGCAAAGCCCGGTTAATGGCAGGCCAGCCGTCGTGCATGGTGAGAAACAGCATAAAGGACCAGAGTTGGGCGTAATAAATTTCCGTCATGCGCGGGCCGGCAGCAACGGCCACACCGGCACTGATCCGCGTAAATATATGCAGCGGAATAAATTGACCGCTGCGACATACCATTCGCAGTGCCAGCCAGCGCGGATAATTGAGGGCAGGCTCAAATACCGGCCGGCCGTGCCGCCAGCCAATGGCTTCAAATTGGGTAGCCAAGCCCTCATCCATCCACGCAGGCAGATGATCCTTTAGTGATGCATAACTGAATTGCAGCCACGCTTCATGCGCCGCGACGGATAGCATGAGCGGAACCGTGTTCCCGTACAGAGCGAAGATGGCATCGTGATCGTATCCGTTTACACCCGGCGCCACATAATATTTTGCCAATTTTCCCATCACATGCCGTGTGAAGGTTGCCCATTGCCGACGATGGGTGAAGATGTAGCCGTAGAAGGGCTGATGAGGACATGCCGACGGAAGCAGTTTCTTGAATTGCATCCATCCGGCCCTCAGTACCCGTGCGATAAGATGCTGCTGCATTGAACTTTTAATGGTTGTGAAAATGCGATAAGGGCCAGTGGTGATGAGATAACCACGTTGACCGGCGACGTCGATTGCTGGTTTGACGTTCAGCGGCTCGGCATCGATGTGCCGGACGTCCGCACCCGACAAACCCGCCGGAATATCCAGGGAACGCTGACCATCCCCACCCATCGGAAAGTGTGATTGGCAGCCCGCCAGCAGTGCACAGCCCAATAACAACAGCACGCGATAGCGGTTCCAACGGTGAAGCCCGATAGATACCGGCAGGCAATGCTCGGGTTCAGGTTGTAATGGCCGTGGCCTCAATTTCAACCAAAGCTGCATCGTCAATCAGCTTGGATACCTCCACCATAACGGTCGCTGGCCGCAAATCGCCGAAGACTTTGCCGTGAGCGAGCGCAATATTTTCCCACAGCCCGATATCTGTAATGTACATACGGGTGCTGACCACATCGGCAAGCGAGGCCCCAAGAGCCTCAAGGGCACCGCGAATGATTTCCAAAGACCGCTCGGTCTGCCTCGTAGGTTCCGGCGAATAAGTTTTATCCGCTTCAATGCCGACACAGCCGCTGACAAAAACCATGTTCCCTTTTTTGACAGCGCGGCTGTAGCCGATTTTAGGTTCCCACGCGCTGCCTGAACTCGCGGTCAATTTGCCCGCCCGTTCAGTAATGGTATATGTGGCCTTCAGGTTATCGGTCACTCATATTTCTCCGCAGGGACGACACTGGCAAACGGTTTTCCACCGGATAAACTCGCCGCCGGCACCAGCTTCTAAACCGGTAGCGGCCCCGCCTACTATGATATCCGCAAAATAAATTGTTGCTGCACCTGCACCCATCCCCTGAAGCCTTGAACTCTCAAACAAAACCCCGCCGGGGTTCACCCGGCGGGGTTAAGCTAAAAACTCTGCTGGAGGAGGGCGCTGTATACGAGGCAGGTTTTGTCGGGATGTTGGCGCTGCAGATATAGTGCTCTGTCGGTCAGCGACGGCCATGTCGGCCATGGCGACCGCCCGGGCCACCTCGCTGTCGCAGAGTTATAGTTCCTGCATTGGCATTACCACCGTTGGTTACGGGAACAGGTTTTCGCATATGGCCAACACCCACACCCCGCTCCATCACAAATATGCGATAACGTCCGACCGGTGCGTTATTGGCTGTGAAAGTGCCATCATCCGCCGTGGCTGTCACCCCAAACACCATGACATGCCAATTGGTTTTACCGGGCGTCGGCTTTTGCCAGCGTCCACGTCCCCGGCGCCTATGGCCGCCACTGCCGGGGATGCGCATGATCCGCACGATTGCACCAGCGACCGGGTTGCCATTGGAATCCACTACTTTGCCTGAAATACTGCCCGTCGCGTGCGGCGCCATCACCGATGCAACCGCCGAAGGTGTTGCCGCAAACTGTAACGATCCAGCCCCACCAATAAGACCCACGATAGCCAATCCCGCTAGAAGTTTTCGCATAACGCGCTCCTTAAAAAAAAAGAACATGGCGTCGGCCGATCCACGGACCGGTACTACCCCTGCACAGAGTTTCCAATCGCCTTGATATCTCTGCACACATCCGCGTCGCTTAGATCGCGGGCACGAGTGGTATAGACGCATTCGGATACCCAAAGTTACACCTGAAACTTTCTCAATTCCATAGACGTTCTCACGCAACTCTATCTTGAATGGCCCTATATCGGATGGTTTATATGTATACGACCCTTCTTATACTTTCACTGGCATTGAGATATAAACACGGCGCTGACGGTGCAGCGCTTTGCTGTTGT
>DZDI01000298.1 GCA_022730455.1 Phycisphaera mikurensis
GAGATTAATTATGAAACGCCGTGGATTCACACTTGTGGAACTGCTTGTGGTGATCCAAACCCGTTGACGCCGTCGCGCGGCGACGGCGCTAAACGAAACGACTGGCGTTGGACCACAGCGGGAAGCGGCCACCAGGGTGGCCGGCTTAGGGTATGAATGTCCGGCCTCCCAGCCGGGCTTGACCCGGCGAGCTGCGTTGTCGCAGTTTTCCGCATATCGACGCGCCATGCACGAAACGCGCGGGCACAAGGCCCGCGGCTATATGGGGCATGCGATTACCAAAAGGTGCTCCAAACCCCTTCACCGCCGCCGCGCCATTTAGCCGCCGGGCTTGACCCGGCGCGATCTTGAGGCTGCGGCCCGGATTCAGTGGTAAGGTTACGGCATTCTGTTTTGCTTGTTTTACGGAAGATTAACAGAAAGTACCGTTTTGAGTGGTAAGGTGATAAAAAACAAATAAAGTCCTTGTATGTCGACATTTGCAATGCTATACTGGACGCGTGCTAAAAGCAGGCGGGCTACCCAATCGCGTTTGGCTCGCTTAGCTGGCAGCGCGTTGAGACTCTTGGACATCCGCCGAGGTGCGGTGTACGCTTCCCGGCCTGAAAGGTCCGCGAGCCTGAGTATTGAGGTTTTATGAAAAGCCTGTTCGGGCTTTCTCTGGTGAATTCAGTGGCTGCAGTTGTGTTGACTTGCAGCCCCTAGCCCGCCCGGTCGGCGGGTAGTTCTAGGGGCCCCTGAAGGGGCAGGAGATTTTTATGTTTTCCAAAGGTTTATCAGTTTCTCGTGGTTCTCACAGTTCCTCTTTGATGGCCAAAGCGGCCATCGCCGGAGCAGCACTGGCTATTCTGGGCATGACGGCCAGTGCAGCCTTGGCCAACACTATCACCATTCTCAATCCGAGCTTTGAGGATAACACCACACCGTCTCCGGGGTATGGTGCGATCAACGATTGGAGCAGTACGGACACCAGCCTGACAGGAGTGAATGTCGAGGGCGGGCCATTCGCTGATAATGGTGCGATCCCCAACGGATTGCAAGTGGCTTTTGTCCAAGCCAATAATGGCGCGGCGGAGGGAATAAGCCAAAGCCTGACCGGGTTTGTAACGGGGCAAACGTATGATTTGAGCTTCTACTACAATGCACGGTATGCTACATTTCCGGTTGCTAGGGACCCACTGATGGCCGTGACGCTCGGCTCCAGCACGCTCACCCCCAGCGGCGGCGTATCTGTCGTTCCAGCATCCGCAAGCTACAGCCACACCGTCCCATACTATTTCGCCCAGTATTCATACACCGCCACGGGAAGCACGGCTACGCTGACGTTCAGTAACATAAATATTGGGGCGATCAGCACCGGAGTGTATCCCGATTCAACCCTGTTGCTGGACGACGTCAGCCTGCAGGCCGTTCCTGAACCGGCGTCGCTGGGCTTGCTGGCGGTGGGCGGCTTGGGCTTGCTGCTGCTTAAACGCCGGAAGGAAGATGGCTTAAGGCCGCGGTTTGACACAGGCCGGGGGCGGCGTGCATCACGCTGTTGATTGTGTAATAGCCGGATGGCCAATATAACTAATTTTGTATTGGCCATCCTTCTTTAACCTTTAGCCGGCAGGAGATTCATCATGAAACGCCGTGGATTCACACTTGTGGAACTGCTTGTGGTGATCAGCATTATTG
>DZDI01000124.1:0-2822 GCA_022730455.1 Phycisphaera mikurensis
AACAAGAATTTTTCACCGGGTAAAATCAGAGGTAAGATAAATAGCTTTAAAAATAGACAATCACTGGAAGCCTTCATTTCTCGCCTGAGCGAATCGATCTCGGAGGGCGTCAAGTGATACGGCTTTTGGGTTTGGTCCGGCTTCGGTTCACTGAACAACTCTTGACAGAATTCGTGTATTTCTTTCCTATCGCGCCGAAGCTGCTCAATTTCAGCAGGCGTCAATCGGTCTGAGATTTCCATTGCGGTTATTATCCCCACAACTAAAAATAATGCTTCTGTGGCAGGGTACGCCGTGCCTTGTGCCATTCTCTTCTGTCGGGCGGCCTTGCCCCACTCTCCAAGCCCGATTAGTCCAGGTGATTATTCGCCAGTTCTCCCAGCGCGCGCACCTGCGGTTGCTCATGCCCCATCGCGAGCCACAGGTCATGGTTGGTCTGCATGGCGAGCCAGGCGCGGGCCGTGCTTACACCGGACTTCTCCAGCCGAATCGCCAGGTCAGGGCTAATTCCAGCCCTACCGTTCAGCACGCGCGACAGGGCTACGCGGGACATGGACAGCCGCCTGGCTGCTTCCGTGACAGACAGCCCCAAAGGGGTCAGCACCTCATCCTTGAGGACCTCACCGGGGTGCGGGGGGTTGTACATCATGACTCACCTCCTAATGATAATCCTGGCAATCGACCAGTTCGACATCGGACCCGGCAAAGCGAAACGTGACCCGCCAGTTACCATACACCCATACCGACCACTGCCCCAGCAGTCCGCCCTTGAGCGGATGCAACTTGAACGAGGGCACATTCATGTCTTCCGGCCCCCTCAATCTCCCATCCAGCGCAACGTGGTCTCCAGTGACCCCGATCACATCCAGCGACTGGCCACATCCTTGGGGGTGAAAAGTGCAAGGGCCATGGGCCATTCACAGCACGAACATTAGAGGTAAGGTGGATGGTGTATCAATCAATACGATGGATAGTTTTGATGCTCATCTTCCAGTCACATGAAACGCACTGGGCAGCGAGGCCGACTATCTGCTAACGGCTAAGCCACCGCACCGGTTTGCGGCATGGATAAGCCCGCAAAATCATATCACCAACAATCGCTGCCAGAACTACTCGTTTCGACGCCCAGATTGTTATCAGACAGCGTGCCACAGGAACTGCCTGTTTGTGAACCTATGGGTATCGCGGAAATGATGAATCCTGCGGTGGGAGTGCTGGTGGCCGTCAAGGAGAAAGTATAATAATTGGTATTAGGCGCAGTAGTAGTGTACCCCAAGTTTGTCCAAGTGTTGGTATAAGCATTATTGGTCGAATAATACTTTTGTTCCGCTGCCGCCACCGTCAAAATGGTCGATTTGGCATCTTCCATGCGGGTGGTTTGCAAATAACTGGTATATATGGGAATCCCGACTGCCGCCAGAATACCGATGATGGCAATCACCACCATCAGTTCAATCAGGGTAAAACCCCGATCAGGAGGAAACCCCATTTGGGGTGGAACGCCATTCCGGGTGATCCCCCATTTTGGCTGAGGCTCCTGTATATCGCTGCGCTCGTTGGCGATGACCGCTGCAAGATCGTTATGTGTGTCAGAGGGTGATTCCATAGGTTCAGTCCTTTATCGCAACTCTATCCAGTTGACCTGACTGCCCATGCCACCGGCAGGAAACACCGCTGTAGCCACCGGATTACCGCTGACAGTTTGCTGGACCATAACAGGAGTTCCGTTGGCACTGACCACCGTGGGCGAACCCGTCGCATTCAGTTGTAGTCCTGAAACGGGAATACCCCCTAAAGTGATCGCCGCGCCATTGGTGCCTGAGCTGCGGAAAAATCCGTTGGCAATGGCACCACCCGTCAAAGGATTAAACGCATAAGTAAAGCCCGTTTGTGCGCCACTATTGCAACTGTAGGCATTATTATAAGGCGGTATGGTCGTATCGAAAACAGCGGCACCCTCCACAAAAGAAGGATTGTAAGTGACTTGCTGATAAAGCGTGGTTCCATTGCTGGTAACAGATGGCAAATTGAGCATCGAACCATATTGTGCAGAACCGCCATTGCAGGTCCCACTACCCGCCCAACAGACATTGTTCGAGGAGACATTGACCGCCTGATCGCCGTTACTGGCTGTTCCTGTGTTTGTTATACTGTTGGTTTGTAAATTACCAGGGGTTAAAGGCAGAGATGTGCCACTTGGCCAGGCATTATACTTTGTGGCTCCAGTCAAACCATTCCAGGTGGACATACCACCATCCCAGATGTCATAAATAGCCTGTTGTGTGGTGGCGTAGGTAGCCGGGGAAGTGTTAGTCAGTGGAACCGTATTCCCTGTTCCAAACTGCAACATAATCTGTGGGGAACCATTGGGAGCGATGTTGCTGTTCACCAGTATTTTGGTGGTAATAGGTTGACCAGAGGCTGTCGTAAATAGCGGGGTTGGGCTACTTTTGCCAAAAGTGGAGACATGCCAGTCTGAAGATGAGCTACCCGTCACATTAAAACGCCAGACATTGCCGTCAGTATCCCCGGCATACAGGTAATCTACGAAATGATCCCCATTAAGATCGGCGGAAGAAACATAGTCAATGCCGTCTGGAGAGATTGAATTTCCTGCCTCTGTTCCCAGGAAAATGGTTTTTGAAAAGCCGGAAGTAGGATTGATCAGAAAGATAAAAATTCCCGCTTCTCCGTCATTACTGTTCGTCCCATTTCCACTGATAACGGCGAAATCGCCATTATTCATCAGACGGATGATAGGCTTTCCAGAGATATTGCCCATCGTGGCGGCATAGCTGTTTGTTCCCGTATTGACGTTGACG
>DZDI01000124.1:2922-7639 GCA_022730455.1 Phycisphaera mikurensis
GGCGTCGCATTCACATAAAAATTATGCCCGTAACCGGGATACGCATAATCACTGGCCGTATTGATTTCACTGTTAAAACTCTGCAAAACCGCATAGGGCACATAGGCGAGGACCTCCTGACCGGTGTTGTTGGTAGAGACAAAGCCACTGCTGTTATAGGAACCCGCCGCAAATCCGTGCAGCATGCCGTCATTGGCACCCACATAAACAACGTTAAGGCGATCTGCTTCTGTACTTGCGAAAGCGGGGTAAGTGTTTGTCGTTCCAATAGCTGTATTTAATATTGATACCATATGGGGATGCATGGTATTCGTAAATAGTGCAGGCAAGCCTTCATCCGGCCCACCGACCCAGGTCGGACTGGAGTTGATGATGTCGCCCAGAATACTTGTTCTTTCTCTGAAGCTGGGTGTAGATGTGGACGCTTGAAAACTGGTAGATGCGTATGCAGTATCTCCTTCCAGGTACAGGACTAATTGTTCACCAAATCCATAAGGTGGAGTGTTTGCACCATCACCATTGAGCCAGCCCTGTTCATCTGTAGTCAGGCTTTCCCAATTAAATGAAATGCCTACGGTTCCATTCCAAGTCAACGCAGGGATCGTTGGCTGTTGTGTGACCGTAGTCCCGCCGGTAGAAGCACAAACACCACCAGTAAGGACACAAGATGCATCCCATTCGGCAACGGGCGCAACCGTAATCGCACCCGTTGCCGAATCAACTTGTAAATCTTGCGCTGTCAATCTTCCTGTCCAGTTACTAGAGTTGTAATATGCTAGAAAAACTTGTGTGCCTGTTTTCACTTCACCTGTTTGTTGAACATTTACACTGGCAGATGAACTAGATTGACCAGCAGGCTTGGCCTGAAAGCAGGTAATTTCATGATAATTATTAGAGCCTCCTGTTGAAGCACCGAAACCAAAAAGCAGCTCAGGTGGTAGAGATGGTTGTCCTTCGCTATCAATGGGTTGTTGAGTAATAACCTGTTGGTAAGCACCATTGTTATAACTATATGAAAAAGACAATAATCCAGTTGGTGTGATGGTCAGTTTATAACTCATCGGAGTTGCAGCTGATCTTGTTGTTGCATATGCATCGGATATGAGTTGATTGGCGGGCAACTGAGCAAAGCTTCCATTTACATACTGATAGTCAGGTAGAGTATACGTATTGTGACTTGATCCGTATGAAAAATTCCCATCACTATAAGAAAACATTCCATTATTTTTACAAACATTTTGAACAACTGAGGCATCAACAGATGATGGGTTTATGCCTGCTGCTTTTGCGATTGAATTCTGATTCACATTCCCATATCCGCGCAATGCGATGCTATTAGGTGCAAAACCAGGGCCACTATCGGTATTATCACTTGGGTTTACAAAGTTTCCCCATTCATCAATTCCCAGCCCCAAATAAGCGCCCGGCATACCATTAAAAGGATAATTTGTGTTGGAGCACTGATAAGCAAGGCTGCCGCCATTTGCGCCTATGGAAAACGTGCTTGCGAGAGTATCATTTGGATTTTCAACAAGCGGATTTGTGGCATCAATGAGATAAAAACCAATACCATCAGCCCCGGTAACCGTGTTGATGGGTGGGTTAATCGGTGTAATGCCGTACTTTGATGCATTAAATAAGTTTGTAGGCCCGCCGCCACCGCTCTTATATCCACCAAATGTATACGTATTGAAAGTAACTGTTATTCCTTGCGATGTGTTAAATGGTGTCTGGGAAACAATGGCTCCTTCTTGACTATTCTGAGGTGTTGTTAATAATAAAGCACCATTACCCACAGTTTGATTATAAGAATTCCCAAAAACTGAATCACATGATGGTATTCCACCCGTGCTTTTACTATTACTATTACCCGCAGTCAAACAAGCGTCATTTGTTTCGTTGGCACCATTTGGGGCGATGGGTGTTGCCCAGTTATTTTCTGAATTTGCACTGCTATCCGTGAAATTGTCAACAATTGTGATGGCATGCGCATAGGTGCTGCTTAGTCCAATATATATGGTGCTTACAATGGCTACTAAAATTTGCTGTTTCATAATATCATGGTCCCATAACATCGGTTGCTTGACTGTAAACCCGGTAATAGGCTTGCACGGAGGCAACCGCATTGGCGTTGCCTCCGTAACCGGCAGCGGTGATTTTGTAGAGGGTGCCAGTTACCGTCCCGCCGCTGTCTGACACCAATCCCACATACTGAATATAAAAGCGGGGTAGCTGGTAAACCGTATTAGTCCCACCGTTGGCACTGACGGTCATCCCCGTCGGCTGAAAAACCGTGCCAATAGCAGCACCGTCACTGGTTAGTACGGTCAGGTCATTGGGATTCAATGTTCCTAATGCCGGACTGGTGATGTTGCAGACCACAGGCGTGGTCGAAGTGGTGCCTGCAGTACAGGCAATCCCTGCGGATGGATTTTGCGCCACCCATCCTTCTGCGTAGTTCAGGGCACTATTGGCGGCTTGCAGGGCGCGGGTTTTTTCAGAAAGATTGCCGGCAATGAGTTCCTGTATGGTGTTACTACCCAGCAGGGAAAGGGCAATAATGGCCAGCAGAATCATGACCACCAGACTGACGACCAGAATATAACCGGATTCATCCGATGATTCTGCAGGATTTTTGGCATTGCTGGATATTTCAGTTCGCACCACCGGCCCCCTGGAAGTTCACTAAAAAAGTAAAGGGAATGGTTGCGGGTTGCCCTGCGTTTTGTGCAGCCGTTTCTGTTGTAACGTACAGCGGGTTATTGAAGGTCAGGGTAATCTGTGCGGTCAATACAGAGGACCAGATGTTAGATGTTGTGACCTGAGTAGCCGTTTCATAGGTATCCACTGAACCATTTCCAGTGGTATCTACCCCATATAAAACGCGCATGCCTTGCACTTCAATGCCGCCGTTACTGCCATTCCCCACCAGTATTTGTGGGGTGCCTCCATTCACCGCGCAATCCAAACTCTGCGTTGCGGAATCCACATAGTAGCTGTTGTTGTAATCAACAGGCGTGCTGCTGCTATTGGTCTGGCCGAGACAGTTGATGGTCGTGGGTTCGTTGGGGTTCGCACCCTGCGCGGACTGGAAGCGGATGTTGAGGACATCCTCCCCTGTGGTTCCGGCATTCCCGCCTGCGACATACTGTCCGGCTGCAAAAGTGGTGGAGTAAGGCGAGGTATAAGAAGACGCAAGCAATGCAGTACTTACCTGTAAATTGGAAAGCGGTGTAGGACCTACCGTGCTGAGTGTAGGGCTGACCACAAAATACCCCCCCGAATGCGCGACCTGCTGGATATTGGTGACGGCTCGCCGTTCGGCTTCCTGCAGGGCAGATAGGCCACGCTGGGAAATGGCACCATAGAGTGTGCTATGCAAAACGGTAAACAGGGCAATAGCGAGCAACATGCCCAACACCAGTGAAATGAGCACTTCGACCATACCCAACCCGGCTTCATCTGCCGACATCAACGGATGGCCTGACGGACGGGATAAGACGGCGTTAGTTGGACGAGATGATTTATGCACCATGTGCTTGTTGAAACGGATCATGGCTGCACCACCAGTACATAGCTTTGTGTCGAGACTGTGGCAGCGGTACTGGCCTGATGATCGTTTGCCATCTGGTTGACCTGCCACTGAATGCCAATGCGGCAGGTGGTCGCAGCGGGGCTGGTTCCGGTCTGCGCCTGGGTACTGCAATCCACCGTGCCCGTGCCGTTGGGCAGGGATTGGGCGATGGTATATCCCCAGTTGCTCAAGTCCTCAATGGCCATATTGGAGGCCGTGCATGCCGTGCCAGCATCGCAGGCTTGAGAACTGCTTGTGGGCGCAGTCTGACTACTGCTGGCACCCGTGCCATTGACCCAATATGCCTGATTGGCCTGAATGGCTGTGGCCATACTGGTCGCCTCCAGCGCCGCCAGACTCTGCAACCGCGAGCTGGTATCATTATTCATGGACAGGGCCATGATTCCGGCAACGCCCAACATGCCCACGGCAATAATGACCAGCGAAATCATCACTTCAATCAGGCTGAATCCCTGTTCGCCCTCTCTGTCTGTGGTCAGCGTGCCGATTATGCGGTGTCCTGTGTTCATCAGTTACACCCACTTTGCCCATTGGCCAGAATATTCATGTGGCCCGTACCGTTAATCGCCAGACAAAGGCGATCATCGGCATTGTTGTCGGACGTGTTGAAGACGAACATGCCGTTTGCGGTGGTGGTAGCGGGTAGGCCGTTGCGGTTAAAGCATAAAGACGTGGTTGTGGCAGTGGTGCCAGATGGTGAAAAGACCACCGTGTTTTTTGAGGCTAGGGCTTCCTGTATTTTGAAGGGCGTACCAGTCCCGGCAGTGCAGCTATTGGCAGAAGAAGCGGCCAGAATGATCCAGCCAGTATTCCATTCATTATTACCGCTACAACTGGGGTTGGCGCTGGTCGGATTGGTGGAAGGACAAATGACCACGTTACTACCCGTCGTCGCGGCCTCACTGCGGGCCAGAGCAATATCGCCTTTCAAGGTATGCAGTTCCGCCAACAAGGTGTTAGATCGTGTAAAATTCTGATACTCCGGTATGCCAATGGCGAGAACAATGGCGACCATGGCAATGACGACCATGAGCTCAATCAACGTCAGCCCGGCTTGGAGTTGAACCTCACCCCCCATGCGTCACCACCGCGCCCATCTTGAAGATCGGCATATACATGGCG
>DZDI01000299.1 GCA_022730455.1 Phycisphaera mikurensis
ACGCGGTCGCAAATCATTTCAAGCGCCGCGATGAGTTTGTCGTTCAATTCGCTGGAATGAAGAAGCGCTTCGTCCACGCGGGCATCGGGCGATTCTTCCTGCGTGACTTTGCACACAGGGCAATCCTCTTCGAGGCAGGTGCGGATGTAACTCTCGTTGCATTCGCAGTCCCAGAAGAGCGGCGTGGTGTAGAAAATATCGCGCCCGATGTTGTGTTTTTCGATCAGTACAAGTCTGGGTTTAGATGGACTCATGGCTGACTTCCTGCGCGTTGCGCGCTGATGTGAGCGCGATGTTTCCAGTAATGGGACGTGCCGCTGGGACAGACCCAGCCCGCTCCGCGATGGGGAGAACTGAGCGACATGTCGCTGGCAGTTTTTGCGTTGCAGATGGGACACGTTGAGGGTCGAACGGGGTAGTAGCCAAACGGGGGACGGTCAGCGCGTTTGCCGCCTTCCTTGAGATAGGCGCGCACGGCGTCCACGGCGGGGCACGAGTGACCCAGATCGCAGTTACACTCCGCATTAATGCCCACATAGTGATACTGCGGACGGACGTGACTGCCGAGATCAACAGCATAGAAATAGCCCGTCAGCCTGACGGATGCCGGTTCCTGGCGAATGGTGATTGTCACGGGGGAACGGGTAATGGTTTGTTGCATTTTGCATACCTCCTAAGTGGTGAAAAGTAAAAAGTGAAAAGTGGGGAATACAAAAGACCGTTGATCTATATGGATCAGCGGTCTTTTGGTCGTGAGTATTGTTGGCGCTATCTTGGGAGATACACGCGCACGGGAATGTTCAAATCTCCCAGGTGGTTCTCGATCAACGGCTTAACATCCCGCCAGGGCAGACCGCCCAAGCCGCAGCCCAGAGCGGGCAGCGCGAGGGACTTGATCCACAAGGTTGGGATGAGCTGTCGCAGGTCGGACAATCCGTCTTCGATCCACATGAGTTCGGAACGCTTTTGCGGAATGATCTTGGTGGGAAAACATAGGAAGAGACGATTGGGAGCGGAGATCACCGGTAGGACTTCACCAATGCTGAAACGTTTGTCCTTGCAGACAATGCCATATAGGTGATGTTCGTCGGGATATTGAATCTTCCACTGCCGCGCAAGTCCCGCGCCCGCAATGCCCATCGTGTTGACGGGAATGACGATGGCTTTGGACTCGTCGGATAGGATGTTTCCAGAAGTGATGTAAGTGATGGTCATGGGGCATACCTCTTGAATTGGAGTTGGCGGGCTAAAAAATAGCCCGCTTCACTTGATCACCTGAAAAGATGAACATGCAAAGCGGTCAATTTCGGACTTAACTACTCCATAACTACTTGTTAACTACTCCGAAAAAAGTAGTTATGTCCAAACCAAAATAAAGAGGAAGGCTTGTGGCCTTCCTCGCTTTGAAACTTTATTCACTGCTGGGTCATCCGCACGTTTTGTTTGGCGGCGTGAACACCATAGTGATATTTCCATGCGGCTGGGTAAAACATGGACAATCGGTCATCCAAATCACCCATATAAATACCTGGCATCCCCGCAACTAATTCGGGGTAGTTACCGCAATGACGCTCGCCTCCAAGCCAAACGGCAGGCACGCCATTGGCTTTCAATTCTTCAACCATTTGCTCGAAATACCGTTTATCAAGGTTATCCATTGGCAGCCATCTTC
>DZDI01000125.1 GCA_022730455.1 Phycisphaera mikurensis
GCCGGTCCATCCCTCGCAGTTGACGCCGTGGCTGCCGGCGCCAAGGGGTCCGCCCTCAACTCTGTACGCACCCACCATATTCAGCCGCGTGCCTTGTGCCCGCGTTTGATACGGCATTCTTCCACGACCCGCCCCCCCCACCTCCATAGGCGCTAACTTAATTGTAACCGTTCACGGGCAAACGTGGCGAAATTTATTAAATAACCGTTGTTTTTAGCGACGCAGGACTATTTTCGGTCCATTTTTTGCATAGTAGTCCTATTAATATCAGTTGAATTCCATTTCTTTTGCCATTTTTGGCCCGTGAACGGTTACTTTGCGGAAAGCTTCCAAGGTTTGGACGTTGGGGAGAGCACCGTGGTGATAACCCGGTGCCGTTTCGCCTGACACACCAACGGCACTGCACTGCCATGATGGTGCTCCGGGGACGCCATGTTCCGTAAATCTTACCCGCGTAATGTGTCACACACCAGTAATATTGTGGTAATATTAGCTGGCACATTTATTGTGCCGACAGGCCGCGGAAAGTGCTCACGCGTCGGTCGATGTTGCCGCGAACCATGCGACTGATTCCAGTCGTGTGGTCCGCGAGTTGAGTCCGCCCGAAAAATTTGCCACGTCCAATAATCGGATCAAAGGACACAATTCTCCACGTGATGCGGATGCCGATGGAGAGTTGGAGGAATTCCTATTCGCCTTGCGTCGGGCGGGTGAAGTCATCTTCGTAGCGCCGGATGTCCGCCTGTTGCCAATTGCCGAAGGCCACTTCCAGCACGCGAGCCGGATTCGGCCCCGATCCGCTCAAACGGTGTTTCACATTGCCCGGAATCCAGACTTCCTCGCCGGGGTGAGCTTCCCAGACTCTATCGCCTACTTGAATGGTTGCGCCAGGATCTAGGACAATCCACAATTCCGCCCGGCCAGTATGCGATTGCAGACTTAGTCGCATTCCCGGCGTCACGGTCATCAGGCTTACCGTGCAGTCCTGATTAAAAGCATATTGCTTAAAATTACCCCACGGGCGCGTGACGCATGTTATTTTCGGCTGCGCGGAGGGAATCGGTTCTGTTGTATACTCACTCATAACTTCAGATCCTTTCATGTGGCCTAAATTATTTAAATCGTGGCCAGAACATCGGTTCGATCCAGAAGCACGGGGTGTCCATCACGTTCAATGAGTACCTTGCGGAAGTTCTGTTTGGCGATGGAGCCGTAATCATGCCCGGCGGAAGCTGGATATACGCCGATATAAACCAGCGGTTCATGCCCGGTATTGATGGATCGATGCGCGGTATGGCCGGGAACATACACGATGGTGCCGGCTGCCAGCGGAACAATTTGACTCTCGCCGGCGCTTTGCTCCTCAAGCAAAATGCCGCCGGTGCCGCGTAATCCGATGTATACCTCCGCCGCTTCACGCCATGCATGAAAATGACCCTTGGTCAGATAGTATTCCGCGCCAATTTTCCCCGGCATCAGCACACCCAGGCCGTAATGCAAGTCACCCTGGCCCTTGCCGGGTTCGAGAGAAGACACGGTATAGATCAGCGGATCGCTTTGCCGGAGCGCCGATTCAAATGCCTGTGTATCAACGAAACTGCCGCGTAAATCTGATAGCCAGCGGCGCACCACGGCGGCGCCCTTAATTTCTCCGGTAGTGGTATCATAGCCGCGGGCTAGGATTGCGTATTGCGACAAGTCAATCATGGTTGTTGAGCCTTTTTAGCACAAGATGCTCTGAGATTGGCGGCTTCCGGTTCTCCAAATTTTCGCCCGGCCAGCGCCATCGCCAATATCGCCGCGCCCTGCACAGCGGAGAATAATGGAGATTGTATTTTAATCCGCGGCGTCCGCAACTTGATTTTCCGCATTATTTCGCCGCGATAGATGGTATCCGCCTCACCCAATCCGCCGCCGATCACCAGTGCCGTTGACATTTCCGTCCCGATCTTTTGTGCGGCGATCGCCGCCATGAATGCCAGCGCCGCCGCACCGTCATTCAAAATATTAGTGGCCGCAGCATCACCGGCCGTGGCGCAGGCAATCACCTGCGGAGCCAGCGATGCTATTTCCGTGCGGGTGACACCATCATGGTATACCCGGCAGCTAAACTCCTCAACGCTGGTAATGCCGAGAAACTTCAAGACTGTTGTGCTCAGTGCTGTAGCCGGGCCGCGACCATCGGCCGCAAATACCATAGATCGCATAGCCTGTACGCCCAAGGCATACCCGCTGCCCAAATCATCCACCAGCGGCCCGTAACCGCCGACCTGCACGGCATGGCCCTGTGAATCGCGGGCATAACAAGATGATCCGGTGCCGACGATGAGCGCGATCCCGGGTTCCCCGCCGAGTCCGCCGGTCAGCAGGATACGAATATCATGATCCACTCCGATGCGTTCCGGTGCCGCCAACCGCAATCGGGTTGCAATTTTCATGATGGTGTCGCGATCCGCCGAGCCGATAACTCCGGCCATTCCTAGGAAGGCGCCATCCGCCGGACGCGATTCCAGCCCGGCTGCCCGCCAAGCCGCCGCAACTGCATCGCCGACATTTTGCCGCGAGGTTTCGACGCCGACCGCATCGTAGTTCGACGGCCCGGATTGGCCCAGGCCAATTTTGCGCCCGGAACCATTGATGATCAGAGCGCGGGTATGGGTTCCCCCGCCGTCGACGCCAATGAAAAAACTGTTCTCCAAGAGGTACGTCCCTTCAATATTCCCGCGATTCGAAGGCGTTGTGTCCCGGCGGTCAGGTTGTTACCAGCGAACTACCGTATGCAGGGGTTCATCAGCACTGGATGAACCGACCGCGATCTGATAATTTCCCGGAGGAACCTTCCAATTATTACCAGCGGTGTTGTAACAGGCGAAATCACGCCAATCGAGTTTCATTCTCACGGTTTTACTTCGGCGTGGCTGTAAATGAACCCGCGTGAAACCTTTGAGTGTTTGCACGCATCGGTTCAGCCGATCCACCAATGGATGGACGTACAATTGCACAACCTGCGCCCCGTTCATTTTGCCGGTGTCGGTCACTTGGACTGTTACCTCAAGCGTGCGCTGTTTACCGGCACCAGACGAGGTGACGCGCAAGTGATCCATGGAGAAGGTCGTATAGGAAAGACCATATCCAAAGGGATACCGCGGAGCAATTTTCATTTTATCAAACCAGCGATAGCCTAAATAGATTCCCTCGGCAAAATGGACGGTATTGTTGTGTCCCGGATAATGGCCATACGCTGGCGCATCGCGCCAGCGTTTTTCAAATGTTTCCGGCAATCGCCCGCTGGTATCTATTTTTCCGAATACGATGCCGGCGACCGCCAGATTGCCATTTTGGCCGGGATACCATGCATCAAGCAAGCCGGCAATCTGATGTATCCAATGTCGCATGGCCACATTGCCCCCGCCGTTCAGTATGACGATAACATGGGAATTGAGTTTTGCCGCCTGTTCAATGAGGGTGTTTTGAGGTGCGGGAGGCGCATAAGGGTGGTCGATGCCTTCGGACTCCAGACTTGCATTCAGGCCCACACATGCAATAACCGCGTCGGCCTTGCGGAGTATTGCCTGATCCGTTACCGAATCAACGGTGGGCAAATAGACAACATCCGTTCCCACGGGAGCCAGTTTCTTAATCGCCGTGAACATGCTCACGGGTTTGACGATCGGTTGGGTGTAGGAACTACCTCCACCTTCAAATGGGCTGAGAGAATTCCAGCTATTGCCGGACGCTTTTGCAAGAGATCGGGCATTGGGGCCCACCACGACAATGACGTCATGCGTCGCCGCGGACAAAGGCAGCACCTGGTTCTTGTTTTTAAGCAAAACCGCGCCCTGTTTCTCGATTTCATAAGCGATGTGATCGCTGAAGAGGTCATTAAGCGCGATCGACGATTTGTGCGGCGTGTGATTTATCAATCGCATTGCAACAATCATCCGCAATATCGGGCGAACCAGGGCATTGATTCCGGCAATGCTGAATTGGCCGCTGTGAATCAGCGGAAGAATGTTATCAGCGTTGTAATGAACCCCGCTGGGCATCTCCAGATTCAGTCCGGATTGCAGGGCCTGAAGTGTGCTGATCGGGGGGGAAAGGCCCCAGTCACATACGACCAATCCCTTAAACCTCCAACGCTTGCGAAAAATATCCGTGATAAGGAACTTGTCGGCAGAACAATGCACGCCGTTGAGTTTGTTGTAGGAGGTCATAAGCGTCCATACGCGGCTTTCCGCACCGCAGCCTTAAACGGAGGAAAATAAAGTTCCTCCAAGGCCCGGCGGCTTACAATACAATTTACCTTCATGCGATTGGTTTCCTGTTCGTACGCGCAAAAGTCCGTCACGTCGGCGGCCACGCCCTGCGATTGCATCCCGCGAATGTACGGTACGGCAATTTCGGAGACCAGATACGGGTCTTCGCCCATGTACTCAAAATTACGGCCATCCTGCGGTTCACGATAGAGATTTACCAGCGGTGACAGCACAAGGTTGACGCCACGGGCGCGGGCGTCACGGCCCATGGCTATACCTTCCGCGCGGGCAAACACGGGGTTCCAACCGGCAACCAGCGCCACTGTGGCCGGAAATAATGTGCTGGCTCCCCAATCATGCACGCCCACGCGTCCATCGCTCATTTTTATAGATGGAATGCCTAAACGTGGAATCGCGGGTGTGAGCATACCGGCGGCACCGGAGAGAAGCCTGATTTTTTCTTCCAGCGTCAACTGTTTCAGAAGGCTGACGACTTGTGCTCCCATCGCCGGATCGCGCGCTGCCTCAAGTGGGGAAACTAGGCGTGCCGCCGAATTTTGAACAGCACCCTGCGGTACAGCCGCCCGGATGGAACCAGTGGTCGCCACAGATAACAGAAGAGCTGTCACAGCCGCACACTTGATTCCGATATGTTTAATCAACACGAGTATTTCACCTTCGTACAAACGCTTTGATTGTCGCATACTCCTGCTTGCCGCCGGGTGTTGCGGGACGAATAGTATAAGGCCCAACCGTCGCCGGCACGATAAACGTTTCGGCATAATGTACAATGAATGGGTCAAACTTGCCAGTCGGACTTTCCACGCTAACCGCATCGCCCTGCACGAGGTTCAGGACATTTACGCCTCCGCCGGTGTGATGTGGCACCCTACCGGTAAACCAATGGCGCCGCGTCTCAATAAATTCCATCGCATGGAGGCCCGTGCGCTCCTCCCGCCAGGTTGCACCTTGGCTCATGGGCGTGAGCGTATTGATGAGGTTGCGCCGCGTCCAATCGCGTGTGCGATTCCATTGCAGATTCGCCAGCCCATGTTCCAGATGCACAGGGCGAGGCTTTCCGTCCAATCCGTTGCGGCTCCAGTCCCATAGTTTGAATGTAAATATGTAGGGTGTCGCACTGATTTCCAGCACCACGCCGCCGGCGCCGGAACAATGGCAGGTTCCGGCGGGAATCAGAAAGTGGTCGTGCTTTTTGGCGGGCCATCGGTTGACATGGCGATCGGCTGGAAATGGGGTCACCCCTTGTTGAGCTTTATAAAGATCGGCGGTCATTTTTGCGGGCTTAACGCCGTTCTTAAGACCAAGATAAACCGTGGCGTCCGGGCCGGCATCAAGGATGTAATAGCTCTCATCTTGCGTGTAGTGCATGCCGAAGTGCTGCTGAATGTATCCGGTTAACGGATGCACCTGAAAACTCAAGTTTCCGCCGCCCACGGTGTCCAGTAAATCAAAACGGATGGGAAATTCCGGACCGAAACGGCCATACACCTCATCGCCCAGAAGCTCCCGCGGTTGCCGGAATACCAGATTGATAGCGGGAAATTCCGTGACCACGTCGCCGAATCGAAGTTGCAGGCTGTTTTCCTCCGGGACACAATCAAAGCACCAGCCAAAGTTGGCTGCCGCGGGATCTAGGTTGAATTGCTTCTTCATCCATTGGCCGCCCCAGGGGGCGGGGTCAAAGAAGGGCACAACTCGAAAAGGCTGATGTGCCGTCTGAGCCAAAGCGGAGCGTAAGCCATCGCCGGTCACAAGTTTTGGTAATTGCGGTGTATTGGTGTCGAGAAAAAAATCAACGGCGTCAAAGTAGTGGAATTTATGCCGGTCACATACCCGCCAATCCACAAAGAATCCCTGCTTATACTGCATGGGCCAGCGTGAGCCTTTGTTTTCAACGCCTAGGTTGCTTACAACGCCGCGGCGAAATCGGAGTTGTATTTCGCACCGCGCCATATCCGCGTAGATCAGCATGGTTAGTGATGGATCAACCAATGCGGCACCGGGGCCATAGATGAAAACCACCTGGTCTTTGGCGGAGCGCACGCGCTCTCGTGCCGCCGCCAGTTTATCGGCGTCAAAATAATCCCGCATTTCCAGATAAGTTATGCGGCCAAAAACGGGATCATCGCCCAAATACGGCGCGATCATAGAACTGATTTCAGACGGAGGTTTCATCAATGAGCTGGTATGAATGATCAGCTTCGGTTTGAGGGCTTCCCGCAGTTCCGGTAAAAGTTCCTCATCCAAAACACCCGTATAGCAATCAACCGCAACGACAACTCGGGAAGCAGTTGCCCTCCGCAACTCCCCCCGCACCCGCTTGCGGATGGCCGTCCACCCGGCCCACGCATGGGTTTGGCCGGATGTCACATCCACGAATGGAGACTTATCATATTGATCTCCGCTGATCATAACTATATGCCGCCATCCAAATCGCCGCCACCGGAAAAACCAGAGCGTTAAAAAAGAATACCGCGACGTCAGGCGGTAACCGTTCACGGGCTTTCGGCCTCTCAGGCTCACAACGAACCTGACCACTGAGGTACTCCCTGTCAACTGGGCGCAAAACAGGCCTTGCTAAGAGAGCGCGACCTCCGGTAACAAGGCAGCCCCGCAGTGAGCCCGGATGGCGAACGGAGGGGCTGCCTTGACGCCCGCCGCCCTGCGTCCCCGGCTCCGCCGCCGGTGACGCATCCCATACACTTCCGCCGGGGGAACATACCCCAGCGACTGGTGTAACCGCTGATGATTGTAGAATTCAAAATATTGTCCTAATCCCATCGCCGCTTCCGCCATTGTCTCATATTCCCGTACATAGATGTTTTCGCATTTGATACTCCGCCATAGGCGTTCCACAAAAATGTTGTCGTACGCGCGGCCACGTCCATCCATGCTGATCTTCACATCGGCTCTTTCCAGCACGCTGGTAAATGCCTCCGCGGTGAACTGGCTCCCCTGATCACTGTTGAATATCTTCGGCCGGCGATCCTGCATGGCCCGCTCCAGCGACGATATGCAAAAGCTGCTCTCCAGCGTATTGGACAGCTCCCACGACAGCACATACCGGCTGAACCAGTCCATGACCGCCACCAGATGCGCCAAGCCCGCGTGCAATCCCACGTAGGTAATATCAATGCACCATACCTGATCCGGATGATCCACCGTCAGCCCTTTGAGCAGGTACGGAAAACGCGTAACCGTTCACGGCCTTTTGGCCAGTCAGACTCGCGACGAGCCTAAGCATATGCAAAGTATACACCCCCCATAGGACTTAACATTACCCACATCTTTTTAAGAGAAATAGCCGATAATACTATTTTTTACCAAGGA
>DZDI01000126.1 GCA_022730455.1 Phycisphaera mikurensis
TCCAAGCAGATATCGTCGCTGAACGGCAAAACTTCCGTGGCGCCATCGTTACTCCTTCGTGCCGTGGATAATTCGATCAGCTAATAACACCGTTCCGATTCTCCAGAGGTCCACAATCGATGTACCCGATATAACTTTCCTGGCCAATTTTTCCCTCATTGATAAAGCCCAACCAGGTCAGAATATTGAACCTTGTCGCGCCGGGAATTTGGATATCCCGGGATGCCAGATCCTTACCAGCGAGCCTCACAGTTATCCGATACTCTCGGCACGACCTTTCTGTTTTGTAGTCATAATGGACCAGAACATCCATCCATTTGTCCAATGGAGCGGTACCAATTGGAACACCGTTGGCGGCAAGGCTACCATCTGCTCCAAAAAGGACGCTCGGTCCGGTTATGTACGGATTACTTTGCCAATCTCTTAACTGCACGCAAAGTGCCGTCCCAAGGCGTTTCGGAATCAAAATCGAAAATCCCAAAAGAAGATTACAACGGCGTATCCACGGCTGATAATAGGTGTAGGTAACCGAGTGAGGACCAAAGCGAAGCGACTTTCTTCCTGTCACCTCCGTGGGTGCGGCGATATTGTTGCCATTTCCCCAAGTGGTCGCCGCATAGGGGTAATCGCCCGGTTGCTCGCGCCGAAATGTCGCGTGTACCGGCTGCTCGTTCGGCATTGGGCAAGGTTTGCGATCCGCGATAGGCAGCGGCTTGATTATGTCAGGGAGTGCCCGCCACGCGGCGGATCCATACAGGCCGATATTTCCGATCTCGATGGGATGGAATCCGACCTGACATGCCGGTGATCCATCCTCCGCTGATATGAAATCAGCGGTCTTAATAAGGCCGGGGCTGGCGACCACCGAGCTGTTATCTTGGCCGGAAGACTGCCACTGTGCGAAATTGTCGCCATGGATTGTCGGCGCTATTCCCCGCAAGCTCCAATACACATTGTGATTGAATCGCCACCCCGCGTCACTGCATTTCGGCAGCACATTATTGCCGTCCACCACGACCACATTGTGCTCAAATATCAAGCTCAGCGGAATACGCCTTCCGAAGGTGTCGGTATTCCGCTCAATTTGCAACCCAAATGTATTATCCAAATAATTATTTAAAATCCAATTTTTCGCGCCGAAGTTAAGTAGTAAGCCCATGCCGTCGGCTTTCTGAACGACGTTATTTTCCGCACGGATGTACGAGCTTCCCTCGTCGAGATATAAACCATTGAACATTCGCTGTGGGTTATACGGGACTAAATCGGATAGCCAGTTACACCGCAACACCGTTCCGGGAGAAACTCCAAGCGTATAAATACCCCCGCCATCGCTTAGGACACCATTACCCAAGTTACATATGCGGTTAAATTCCACGACGTTGCGCACGGCTGGGCTGGGAGTCGTGGCCCAATTCCAACCGACGCTGATCCCTGTATAGTCGAGATTCATAATTACGTTGTGGCTGATCCGGTTGTCGCTGGCGTGACCGATCCAGACACCGCACGCCTGCGGAAATAGTTTGCCGCTGTCATGGATAAAATTATTTTCAATCAAGCATTGAGAGCTCATTCGCACACCGATGGGCAGCTTGTAGTAATCCGCAGTAGGGCAATCCATGCCGAAATATACCCCTCCACCGCCCATATCATGAATGTGGCATTGATGGATAATCACATTTTCAGTGGCCCCCATAAATCGAATTCCGTGCTCGCCGCCGTGGCATAAATCACAATCCAGAATTTTAATATTTCTAACGCCATGTCCAAAAATGGCCGCCTCCCAGCCGTGGGTGGCGGATTGGTTATCGTTGGCCAAGTCCTCTCGGGGCACCATACAAGCCGAATGCTGAAAAGACACTCCTTTGATTACAACGTGCTGAACGTGCGCGCCACGCTCTGGGGAACCTCGAAACTCGATAAGGTGTCTAAGCATGGGAATCACTGCGCTAAAGCTGGCCAGGCGGTCGCCCGTGTCCGGCTTATACAGAATTTTTCCTGCAGGCCGGTCATAGTACCACTGCCCCGGTCCTCTGAGTGCTTCGCGCACGTTGTCAAAGTAAAAGCGTTGCCGTATCTCAAAGGCTCCAAACTCATGGCCGCTGTCCTGGAGATACACGGTGCTGGTCTTCGTATCCACCGAGTGGACCCACTGGCGCTCTGTCGTCCAGCTTTCAAAGGAGACAACTTCCACGTCCCGTAATGCGCGCCAATCTGGATCGATCTGTCCTTTTTCAACCTCAAAGGCCCGACTACGTAATTCCTGCTGTGCCACCAAGCCTGCCATGAAATACCAGTTCTTTGCTGGCAGCCGTGGACGGCTTTTACGCCGCCCTCTCACAAAGAGCTGACTGATTGTCGCCGCACCCACTACATCAGGTGCATCGGCTTCCCATAACCCATCGGTGCGGACCGTCCAGCCCCTGACCGCTGCGCCACCGGAAATGATCGGTTTTTCACCAGAGTAGGCGGTGATGATTAGAGGGGCTTCAGCAGTTCCGGAATCATCGGGGAGGAGTACAATGGGTTTTTCGAGGCTGTGAACGCCACCACGTAGAACGACACGGGCAGCCAGTCTGCACTGCGCGGTGCTTCTCCAGCGACGCACAACCTCCAATGCCCGGCGAACGCTGGCCACCGGACCGTCGGACCATGCGCGGTTGGCAGTGGGAAGTGCTCCGCTCCAGCGATCGTTACCGGAAGGGCAGACGTACACGGTAAATGCAGCGGATTCGACCTCCGCCCTGCCCGACCGCCGCGACCGGCAACCACACAACGCCTCGGTGGTGGCGGCGGCAACCGCCACGCCCCAAGCCCGTCGATTGATTTTGGCTATATGATTGAGCCTCATACGCTTATTGCTCCAGACGGCTTGCCCGTATTAACGACGGCGGTACCCCATTGCCACCGGAAGGCACGCTACCCGCGAAATATTCAGGAGAAATCATTTCTTCTTTGGCGCGGAAGCTAAATCCGGTACGGCGAATCCACCCGCAACAAATGTAAATATCTTTACATTATCCACGCTGCAATACGCAGTCTGGATTTTCCGCTGCGACCCAATCCAGAATCCATCTCCGCCGTCCGCTGGAGATGGAGTATTCGGACGACCGTGGTAACTGGCATAGAGTTTTCGGTTTACATAGAGTGCAACCCTGCCACTGGTCATGACCAGTGCCAAATTCACCCAACTGGCGGGGATAATTTTTGGCCCCTTGACAAATGCCACCCCACCGAGAAGACCCTCCCAGCGGCCATTTCGTTGTATGAATCCCCAACCATTTTTTGCAGGATTGCCATCGTATGCAATCATTCGGTCACTGCTGTCCTTAGCCTTAACCCAAAGCTGAAATCCAAAATCGTTGGTCAAACCAATGCACGCCGCGCTGACCAGTGATTCGTAGGCATCCCCAGTGAATTTTATGGCTACGGTGCAACCGGGCGCGGCATCGCCAGTGTAGATCGGCCCCTTCGTGCCCACGCTATCTTGCAAATCAAACTTGGGACCCGTTCCCAGATCGGGCTGGTAATAGTTTTTTATTCCGGGTGTGCCGTAGCCGCCCGGGGCATCGACCTGGCGACCGAGCTTGTCCCCATTGGCAACATTCGTGGCTCCCATGTCCCAAAGATGTATGACAGTTACCGCCGCTCGCAAGACCACGGCCGGGAAGGCGAGACCAAGCACCGCAAAGCATACCGCTAATATACCCCTGCGCATCTTGGATTGAGTTAGCAATCGCACTTCTGTGCTCCCGTCACTTTCAAACCAACCGACACAAAGCAATTAGGCCGGTCGGGAATCATCAATTACCCTAGAACATGAAAAGTTGCCCGCGCCACCAACTTTGCGAAGGCAACTTGACTGCTTCAATGAACCTGCTTTCGTCTTAAGGTCGCCATCCCAGCAACCGCAAGGGCTAACAGGGCCAGAGAGGCGGGCTCCGGCACGGCTAGCCCTGGCTCCGCCAAATCCGACGTCGAGAAAGCGCCCGGCGCGAAAGTAAATAATCGGACGTTATCAATCGTACTGTAGGCGGTTTGCAAACCGATATCAGACCCGACATAAAAGCCGAATCCGGAGCCGTCGACCGTCGGCGCATTCGGCACACTGCTAACGGTTGTATACGCCTTGCCGTTAACATAAAGCGTAGTGGTACTCAATTGACCATCGACTACCAAGGCCAGATTTGTCCAAGTTCCCGGTGTAATTGCGGGGCCGTCGACAAATGCCACGCCGCCGAGCAGCCCGTCCAGCTGCCCACCGTTTTCTACGAATCCCCATCCATTGCTAGCCGCATCTCCGTTGTAGGCAATCATGCGGTTACTGGTGTCCGTGGGATTGACCCAAAGCTGGAAACCAAAATTGGATGTCAAATTAAAGGCATTGGCTGCCGCGAGAGATTGCCCGGCGTCGCCCGTAAACTGCACCGCAACTGAGTTTCCGGGCGCGGCATTGCTGGCATAGATCGGGCCTGTAAAAGCACCGCTCCCACCCAACTCGTTGTTTAAATTCACGGCGTTGGCGCCGCCAATCAAATCGGTTTGGCTGCCACCAGACGGCAACTGCTGCCCAATGACATTACCATTCCCGCTGGCAACCTCTGTTGCTCCCATGTCCCATTGGTGGATAACGGTGACAGTCGCCATCGCGGGTACCGCCGTGACCATCAAGGCAACCAATGCCGAACAACCCATTGTTGAAGACCTACTCATAACCTGCTCCTTAAAAAGCATGAACAAAATCGAGTCTGAACGACACATCCAGACTGCGCTGAATACCCTGTCACGGTGGCCAAGCTCTTCCCGATACCGACGCTAAGCCGAAAACTCACCAACCTCCATTTCCACTCCAGAACGGAGAGAGATAGTTGTTCCCGCCCCATGGAATGTTTGCAGTATTGAGGGTCTCCGCGTGGCCATCGAAGAATAGAAAATTAGCCAGCCCTGTGCCATTTTTTGTGTTGAACGAGCCATGGACCGCATCGGGCCAATTAGCCCCCCCCGGCCCGCCACCGGGGGACAGCACGTCCCAAGTGTACAAGTTCGGGTTGTACCAACCGTCTCCCATATACATGGTGTTTCCCGGATGAAGAACACTGGCCATTTTTTGCTCCTTAATGCCATTGGAGAGCCAGCCGTCCCAGTAGTTTTCTGAATACGTAGCAGACCACCACCACGCCTGCCCCGAGTTTGGCGATGGATCCGCCATCACAGGAAGGATTGTGTGTGCGGCTGCCGCTGCCGGGCAAACAAAAATCGTCCCGATCTTGCTCGCACCGGGCCACCTGTAGGTCTGATTTTTATACTGGTAGGTCGGCTGTATCCCAACGCTTAACCCTTGGTAGAACCACCAGTAGAAGGACGGATACCCGTAAGGCACCATCTGGCCCGTCCCGTCTTCTGCTATCGGAATCATCCCTTGGAATTGGTCCGTATAAACCTCCATTATAACGCCCTGCTGACGTAAATTGCTTAGACATACGGTGGTGAACGCCAGTTGCCTTGCCTTGGCCAGTGCCGGCAGCAGCAAGGCTATCAGAATGGCAATGATGGCAATCACCACCAGTAATTCCACGAGGGTAAAAGCTCTTTCGCATGCGTGCGACGGTGCGTGCCGCTTCTTTCTGCGTTGAAACATCCGCGCAACTCCTTATCCTCTTGATTCCTACTACTCAAACTGGACACAGTCACAACATGCCTAAGGCGACTATTAAGAATGAGTCTACATAGTGCCGAGCCTACATGCAATGTCGTTCTGGCGTAAATTTCATAAGCTGTAGCGGCAGGCAAAAATTTCTGACATTGCGAGCGGTTACTTCAAGGGTTTGATCGTGGTTTTTCGCCGGAACTCCGCCGGGGACACACACAATTGTTTGCGGAATACCGTTGACATCCATATCGCGCTGCTAAATCCAGACTTTTCGGCAACTTTGGCGATAGGCCAATCCGTGCTTATCAACAGGGTCTTGGCTCGTTCCAAGTGAACCCGACGAACCTCATCTGCGGGGGTGCGTCCCAGCTTATCGGCGAAACGTCTTTCCAGCGATCTTCGGGAGACCATTACGGCCTTGAAAATATCTGGCAAATTGATCGGCCGATCCGCACGGTCGGAGATGTAACGCAGCGCCTTGACAAGGTCTGGGTCATCCACGGCGAGTATATCGGTAGACTGTCTCGCCACCACCCCCAACGGATCCAATAATTTCATCCTTGGAAGGCGGCGCCCGCGCAGCAGATACCCCAATATCTCCAGTGCATAGGCGCCAGCCGCCTCTTGTGGAACGGCGATGCTGGATAACGGTGGGTAGGTAAGGCTGCAGAGAATTTCGTCATTGTCCACACCTAATATCGCCACCTGATCGGGAACCTTGATGCCCTCCTCATGGCAAACTTCGGTGATCCATATGCCAATGTAATCGGCAGTACAAAAAATGGCGTTTGGCGTTTGCAGTGCCTTGAGACCCGCCGTAATCGACCTCCGGTAATCCTGCCATCCCTGCCTGGTTTCAGAGGACTTAATCTTGATCGCGATACCGGAAAGCCTGCGCGAGTCCAGCCATTCCATGAACCCTGCCATGCGCCGCCGCTCGTTAGGCCGGTCCTCTCGATATATGCATGAAAACCTCCGAAAGCCGTGAGTAAAATAAAATTCCGCAGCCATGGCTCCAACAGCGTGCTCATTGTATTGAATCGTCGGGAAACCGGATTTCAGTGAGGACAGGTTCACTACCGGCTTCCCAGTTTTACGGAGGATATCAAGCAGTGATTGATCCAGCGCCTCGACGATGCAGCCATCCATTCTGTGGGCCAAAATCCACGAGTAGTCGGCCTCATGAGTGTGCCTGGTCTCAAATATCCAAGGGCGTTCATAGGCGGTGGCTCGCGCAATGCCACGGATGAATCCCCGCCCCGCAGCGCCCTGTGTGGCCAGTAACAGTAATATCCGTTTCATGCAACATACTTTACCCAGCATACGTCCCGTTGCATAATCGGCTCAGTTGCAAGATAGGGCCAGGATAATGAACGGGTGCTAACGGTAGCTGCCCCCTGAGACGCCTTGATCGTAATATTATCTCTATATTATGTTAACATTTTCAAATATGACGGCTTGATTCCGTGCGTAAACTCCACATGGCTCACCAAGCCCATATGGTCTTCCACCTGATTGACGATCTGTGTGCCGGCCGTATCGGCGTAGCTGGTTTGGAGATACACCAAACCTTGACTGTTGTAGGCGGTATCAATACGCCGCACGCTGCCATTGACGCCGGCACCGAGGGTGATAACGGTATCACTGATTTTCCGCCCGGCGGTGTCGTAGGTGTACTGATGCACGTTGCCATCGCGGGTCGGTGGTGCTGATGATATCGCCGGTGGCATCGTAGATCGACGAGAAGCGGCCAGCAGGCTGGCCGGCTGAGCTGGGGTAAACGGTTTGATACAGCAGATCATTGCTGGTGATGCTGCTGCCGGTGGCCGCGGCGTGCGGGATTCTGCGGCAATGGCGTGCTATGGCTTTTACTTTGGGTTCATTGCGGTGCCTGCGGTGC
>DZDI01000021.1:0-9781 GCA_022730455.1 Phycisphaera mikurensis
TCACCAGTACATTTCTCCGTCGGTCACCCATTGCCATCTTCCAGGCCGGTCCACTGAGAGCCTGTCCGGACCAGGAGCCTGTCCAAACTAGATCAGGCCTGCCCGTTTTCTCAACAGCCATTCTGTTGTGAGTAAAATGATCAACAGTGCCAAGGCCCACGGTTTATTCCATATCTGATGCGAGTGGATAAGCAAATTTTCTACACTGCGATCCGGAATATACGCACTCGCCTTATCAAACGTTGCCGGTCGCAGCATCTTACCATCAGCGGCGGCCGCCCAGTTGGCCATCGCCGGTATATCCGCACGCGGATTGATAAATTCCGTCTGCGGCGCCTGGGCCGTCAGCTTTAATATGGGGGAATTCAATGGCAGTTGGCCGGGTTTAAGTGAAAATACGTATGGGCCGGCGGCCCAGATGTGTACCAAAGTCCGGAAGACACCGGGATTATTGGGTTCCGCCAGCATCGGTGCCTCTATGGAACCCCCGGGGCCATGAATTGTCATCGCCAGTTGGCGGGGCAGCGATGAGAGCAAACTGATACGGTTAATATGCAACGCCACGGGAACCCATTGCCCCACCAGTGCATGTCGGCTGGTGGATCGTAAAATGACGGCCCGTCGATGCTGGAAAAGGCGCGATTGCGCCAGCGCTCGCATCACTTCCAGCCAATAGCTTTTATAAATGGGTGCACCATGATAGGCACGCCAGCGCCATGTGTCGGCAATGGCCGAAAACATCGTACGCCCCGCACCGTAGCGTCCCATCACAATCGCCGGTATGTCACGCGCTGAAATTTGTTTGCCAGCCACCATTGCCAGCACGGTCGCACTCGGGGAGAGGCCGGCCACGGGTTGGTACCAATACAGTGGCGGAAGATGGGCAACTTCGCGTAGATTGGCGGCTTGGCTGCTGAAAAAATGGAACAGCATGCTATGGCGTCCCGCCACCGTCAGATGTAATCCAAATGGAATGCCCTGCACGGGTGCCATCATAGGGTTTGCCGGATTGCCGATTATGATGGGTAGCAATTTCGCGATGGGTGTTCCACGATAGGCGCCGGGAGAGTATTCCGCGCCGGCAATCATTAAAAAGCCACCGCCATGATCGCCGACAAAATGGGCGATGATTTTCATCTGTTGCTGCGAAAAATAGTCCGGGTCCACATCGCCCAGGATCAGCACATCATATTGATCCAATTCAGATTGTGTTTCAGGAAAGTGCCGTATGGGGATATTGCCCGCCTGTGCATAATGGTTGTCCGCCGACAAAAGCAGGCAACTGAGCAGAGTGGTCTTTTCACGTGAGAGATCATTTTTTAAATACCGATATTCCCATCGCGGATAACCATCTACGTATAGTACCTTGATTTTCGATTTAACCGCACGGGTGACCAGCGAAATGGCGTGTTGATTCCAGCCGGGTACCGGTGGCGAAAACTCTCCGTGCGCCTTGCGGATCACCATCTCAAGGTGATAGCGTCCCGGCGCCTTGGGTTGCCATGTCAATCTCAGAGGTATCCGTGATTTGCCTGCGGGAATCAGAACTCTTTTACGGGCCAATAAGACCCGGCCGTCGGCGCCCTCCTCGTAAAGCCGCACATGACGCACCAGCGGATGCGGGTTTTCTGTGGTGATTAATTTGGCAGATACGGGAACCGGATCTCCCACAAACGCCTGATGCGGTGCGGTTCCTTCCGCCAGTTCAATGCTGAACGGCATATGATCGCGGCCAATGGGCACCGTTATCAGCCGCACCGCCCGCCGTTTAAGTTCAGCAATCATCGCCCGGCTTGAGGTACGGCGCGTATCGCGACCGTCGGAAAGCAGTACGACTGCGCTGATGGGTTCGCCGGAAAGCTGTCCCATTATTTGCGATACGATTGATGGAATGTCGGTGGAGTCGGAACTGGGTTTTATCTGCTTGAGCTCGGCCAGCAGCGTTACCATTTGTTTTTTATTATTAGCTGATCCCACCAGCCGGGCCCGGCTGCCGCCGGTGTAAATGACCACCTTTTGTCGTTTCAACAGCGCATCGAGCCAACCATGCTGCGCCTTTTCAAGCAGCGTGACCGCCATTTGATATCGGGTGGGATGCGGCCGGTGCGCGGCCAGAAGAATCTCGTGCAATTGGGCCGCCTCTTTGGGTGGATATTCATCTCTCAGCGTCATCGACAGGGATGAATCCACCCAGATGACCACACGCCCCCGATGCCTCACCAACTGGTGGCTCACCAGCGCCGGTTGCATGAGCAGGAAAGCTACGGTCAGCAACACCGCCGCCCGCAATCCCGCCAGGGTCCATTTGTAACGCGGTGCGGCACCCTGTGCGCGGTAGCTCCAAATACCAAATGCCACCGCCGCGACTGCCAGCAGAGTCATCCACACCGGATGGTTGGTCATTAAAACCAGATGATCGGACGCGGCGATCATACAGACGCTGTTCATGCATGCGCCCCCGCGGTTTGTGTCGAGAGCCGATAGCGTGAAAACGCGCGTGCACTCAGCGCTTCAGTGGCGAGAATCAGCAGTCCCAGCAGCAGCATCAGCCAGCCGACGTTGCCTGCCGGCCCCGTGGCGGTTTTGCGGTTGGCCTGCAATTGCACCGGCTCGCTGATGATGCGGTCCGGCGGTACTCCGAAGCAGCTCGCCGCCAACGCCGCTGGTACGTGCGCCAGATTGGAATTCCCAGCCGCGTCCACGTTTACCGCCGCGATGGGTGTTCCGCTGGCCGTTTTATAGACGCCTGCCAATTCCATGGTGGGGCTGGTTAGTTGAATATGAGGGGCGTGTCGGGTTTTAACCAATTGTTCCTTCAGCAATACCTGCCGCTCATGCGGACCCAGCAATGGCAGCGACGCCTGCCCGTGCGGGCGCAGCATCAACCTTTGACCGACCAACAAATTCCGCTGCTGGCCGCTAGGCGTCAGCACGCCGTCAAACACACGGTAAATCAGAGGTAGAAAAGATGGCTGCGCGGGGAGGTTGGTCCATTGGGTGTCGCACGTTGTACCCCACATGGCCACTTTCCCCATACCAAAGTTTCCTACCACCAGCAGTGGTATGCCACCACGCATTGTCAACAAAACGTCTGCATGCGGTCGAGGAAACAGCGGCGCGTATTGACCGATGGCAATATGATAGATTCCCGTGTGGATACCTTGCCCCTGAGCGGCGATAAATGGGGCCATAATAGCCCGTGCGCTTCGCACAACGTCCAATGTTTGAGGCCGGCGCGGAGGGGTGTGCACCCGAGGGCCAAATCTCGCGGGCAGCAGGTTGCCACCCAATTGTGACCATGCCGATGGATTAACCTCGCCGCCCGGATAAATCATCAGCGTCCCGCCTCGGCGCACAAACGCCGTCAAACGACGCAAGCCGGAGGCATTGGGCGGATCCACATCACTGAGCACCACGGCGGCATAATGCCGAAGATTCACTTCCGGCAGCTCAGTCATTTCAATGCGTTGTGGATTGAAGCGGTTCCCCTGTACCGCCGGTGCAAGTGCCGCTTCCAGCCATGCCGTCGATGCCAAAACACCCTGCGACGGATCACCCGGTCGGCCGTCAACCATCAGCACCTTGATGGCTCGTTCCGCCTTAAAAACCAGCGACCGATCGTTATCAATGGGCAGTCCGTCGATGGCAATGCGAGCCGTTAACTGGTGCCATCCTGCCATATGAATTGGGTTGGGCAAAAGCACATTGCTGGTCATTGATTCATCGCTTCGAATCACCCCAAAGGTTTGCTGTCCGGCGCTCACGCCGTCAATAAAAAAGTGCACACTTACATTCGGCTCGGCTTGTCGACTGCTATTGAGCAGTGTCAACCGTACGTGAATATCATGCCCTGTTAATACCGCTGGCCGCGAAAATTGCAGATGTGTAATCGCCATGTTGGCCGCGTCGGGGCAGCCGACATCAAAGACCCGAAATGTCGCTCCAGCGTGTTTAATCGCCTGAACCGCCCGGCGGACGGCCGGTACATCCGCTGATGGATGGGCCAGCGGGTCATATCCCGTCCGGCAGCCAAAATCGGATGCCGTATCATCGCTGACCAGCCACACCCGCACCGATGACGCCCGCTTGCGCCACGTGCTGGCCAACGACGCCGCCTTCGCCAATGCCGGCGCCATGGAAAGCCCTCTCTGTGTCACCTTTTGTCCCGCTATCAAATGGGTTACACTCGGCGACGTTGGTACCGGTTTTTCCAGCAGCGGCCCCGATCCCTGGGCGGCGCCAATGATCGCCACCCACTGCCCGCCATTGAGTTGTTCGCTCCAGCTTTTAAGCAGTCGTCGGCTGCGCCTAAATGGGCTTTCACCGGATGCCGGTACATACCCCATCGGATAGGCATTGTTCCAGACGACAATCGTCAGTCGGCTTCCGTTGCCCATCAGGGCTGCAAGCCCCCGGCTGAAGGGAATAAATTGTGCAATCCCCGCCGCCAGCAGCAATAGCGCCAAGCACCGTAGCAGCAACAGCAGCAGTCGCTGCAGTTTCAAACGCCGCACATTGCGCCGATACGCTGCAATTAAAAATTGCATCGCGGCCCATGGTTTTTGTTTGAAGCGGCGGCGGTTCAGCAGGTGGATGATGACTGGAATGCTGATGCTCGCTGCGCCAGCGGCAAACAGCCATGGCGAAACAAACGGCAACACCGCTACAGGAAACGATTCCAACATCAACGCCACCACATCCCGCACCTTGCCCGACGCATTTATACAACCTCGCTACGACATCCGTGTCGCACGCGATGCGAGAAAATTCGGCAATGACACATCCAGCGGCACACTGGTGTCGATCTGGATACAATCCACCCGCAACTGATGGCACGCGTCGCGAATACGGTTGTTATGCTCCGTTATCTCTTTCAAATACGCCTCCCGCAGAGCCTGCGGTTCAACCACCAATTCGCTCGCTTCTTCCAGCCCTTTGAACATCGTGGTCTGGTTAAATGGAAAATCCAACTCGTCATGATCCAGGACCTGTAGGCATATCAAATCATGCCGCCGATACCGCAAGTGCCGAACGCCCTTGATCAATCGATCGGCATCGTCAAATAAATCGCTGATCAATATCACTAGGCTGCGATGTTTAATTTCTTCGGCAATCTGATCCAGCACCATCCCGATGTCGGTTTTTTGTTCTCCGACCGTGGCAGACAATTCCTCAATCATAATTCGCCATTGCCGCGAATTATTTGACGGCCGAATTATCCGGCGTATACGTGAGTCGTAAACCGCCAGACCGGCGCTGTCACGCTGCTGCAGCGCCGCATAAGCCAAGCTCGCGGCAATGCTTATGGCGTGATCGTACTTTCGCCAAGGCGGGTCGCTCCGGCCGCTGTAGGCCATCGATGCCGATGCGTCCACCACCAGCATCACCTGCAGATTGGTTTCTTCTTCGTATTGCTTAATGTAATGCCGGTCGGTGCGCCCGAACACTTTCCAATCAATAAATTTAATATCATCACCGCTGGTGTATGGCCGGTGTTGGGCAAATTCAATAGAAAATCCTTTGTACGGCGACCGATGCATTCCACTGATAAACCCTTCCATGATCAGTCGGGCACGAATATCAAGCGCACCAATCTTGGCCAGTACTTTCGGGTCAAGATACTGGCGGTAATTAACCGCTTCCGTTGGTGATTTCCCGGCTGCCATGCTGCTCCAGTCTCTCTCAACGCCCCGGTGATGCTCACGCCGTCACTTTTGACACCATGGCGGAATCCGCTGATTCTGTCAGCGGCGTGTTTTCTATCAGCATCCGTACGATATCGTCGGAACGAATCCCCTCCGCCTCGGCATTAAAGTTGGTCAGTACACGATGCCGCAGCGTTGGTGGCGCCACCGCGCAGATGTCCTGCGTGCTTACATGGTGCCGCCCCTGCAGGAGTGCCCGTGCCTTGCCCGCCAGCACCAGATACTGCGATGCACGCGGTCCCGCCCCCCACGACACATAATCTTTCACAAATTTCGGCACATCTCCCTTGATCACTCGGGTCTGCCGCGTCAGTTTCAGTGCGTACCGCACTACATGATCCGGTACCGGCACCTTACGCACCAACGCCATCAGTTCCAAAACTTCTTCGCCCGTGATCACTGGTTCAATCTGTACTTGCCGTGGGGCAGTGGTCAGACGCACGATGTCGAATTCTTCCTGCTCGGTCGGATAATCCACCAGCACTTGAAACATAAACCGGTCCAGTTGCGCCTCCGGCAATGGGTATGTGCCCTCTTGTTCTATGGGGTTCTGCGTGGCCATCACAAAAAATGGCTCGGGCAGTCGCCGTTGTACGCCGCCGGCGGTAACCTGGTGTTCCTGCATCGCCTCCAGCAATGCGGCCTGGGTTTTGGGCGGTGTACGGTTGATTTCGTCTGCCAGCACGGCGTTGGCGAAAATCGGCCCCTTCACATAGCGCAATGCACGTTGTCCGGTGGTTTTATCTTCTTCAATCACTTCGGTGCCGGTAATATCCGATGGCATCAAATCCGGCGTGAATTGCACACGGTTAAAAGTCAAGGTCAGCGTTTTAGCCAGCGTGGATACCAGCAATGTCTTAGCCAGACCCGGTACACCCACCAGCAGGCAATGGCCTCGGCAAATAAGTGTGATGAGCAATTCCTCAATCACTTTTTCCTGGCCAACCACGGCCTTGGCCAGTTCTTTCTGCAAACGCGTGGCAGTGGTCTGTAATTTCTGGATGCTTTCCATCTCGGTGGGCGATAAATTGAGCGGATCACGCAATGCATCGGCCATGATGTCGGTACTCCGATAAGACTCTCACACATGAGCATAACAAACATTGGCCCCCTATGCATACTTGCCACTCACCGGCAGCGGTGATGTATCGATCCTCAAGTATGGCTATCATAAGAGAGGTTTATGGAGGTGATATGCCTGCAGTCCATGCCGCGGTTTCGGATTTAATATTTTCATCGCGCATCTCGGCTGAAGCCCGCGCGCTGAATATGCAGGTTCACTTTGTGCGGTCGCCAGCCGCATGTGCGAATTGGCACGATGCACCTCCCCGGCTGCTGATTGTGGATTTAAATCTGACATCAACCGACCCGCTGCCTTTGATCGCCTTGGCTAAAAAACTGCCAACGCCTCCCAAAATTGTTGCTTTTCTGTCCCATGTTCAGCGTGATTTGGCACAGCAGGCGGCCGATCAGGGGGCAGATACCGTCCTACCGCGTTCGGCATTTGTCGTTCAACTTCCGGAGTTGCTTCGGAGTTGTCAATGAAAAATCGCTTTCAGGCTCGCTATTCGCTGATCGCATTAATTGGATGGGTGGTCGTTGCGGTGGCATTAGGAATCACCATTGGCCGCGGGAGCTGGTGGTCATCTAGGCCTCGCACGCAGGATGCCGGTGCGTACACCTTCATGCAGAGCATCAGCTTTACCCGTGCCCTTATCCGGCAAAACTTTTACCGCCATGTTTCCAATCGCAAGCTTATGGACGGTGCCATTCGTGGCATGTTAAGCCAGCTTGACCCCTACAGCGTCTATTTTCCGCATCGCCAGTGGGCCGATTTTAATCAGCAGGTGCAGGGACAATTTGCGGGCATCGGTTTTATCGCGATCGATAACGCCAAATCAGGTGTCGTGGTGCTGCGTCCGCTGGCTCATTCACCAGCTTATAAAGACGGTATCCGTACCGGCGATAAGATTATTGCCGTCAACGGGCAAAAAATCGCTGGATGGAAATTTTCGCGGGTGCTCCATGCTATGAACGGCACGGTTGGCACTTTTTTAAGTCTGACGCTTCAACCACCCCTGGCCCACCGACTCCTGCATGTGACTGCCCGCCGCACCCTGCTGACGGATGGAAGCGTTGAAGGTTTCAAACGCTATCCCAATGGCCGTTGGGATTATCTCATCGATCCGGCCCGGCGCATTGCGTATGTGCATATAACCGCTTTTGAAAAAGACACCGCCAAGCAGCTCGACTCGGCGCTTCTGCCACTCATTCATTCGCCCGGCGGGCTTCATGGATTGATACTCGATTTGCGTTTTAACCCCGGCGGATTGGTTACCAGCGGTGTGGCGGTGGCAGATCGATTTATTAAATCCGGCCTGATCGTTTCCGCCCGTGGCCGTCAACCTCAGACCGACTGGCGCGACATATCGCATGGTCGTCACACCTACCCGTACTTCCCGATGGTGGTGTTGATCAATGGACAGACCGCCAGCGCCGCTGAAATCCTCACCGGTGCCTTGCAATGTCACCACCGGGCGCAAGTCGTCGGCACGCAGTCGTTCGGCAAAGGGTGCATGCAGAATATGTTTCCGCTTCCGGGCGGGCTATCAGCCATCAAACTTACCACAGCGCTGTATTACCTACCTGACGGAAAAAACATCGCTCGGCACCGCAATTCCAAAATCTGGGGGATTGAACCATCTCCGGGATGCTCGATATCCATAACCAAAAAAATGGAAGCCGCCCTGTATATGCATATGAAGGAATCCGCGCTCATACTCCCGCCGGGCACCCAAGCCCGGACTGCGGCACTGCGGCGTCTGGGAATTAAAGCCTGCTCCACGCATTTTGTTGATGTTCAGTTGGCCCGGGCACTGGCGCTGTTGAAGATGCACCGCTTGGCTGCTGCTCCAGCCCTGCCAGCGGAAACATCGGCATCACGGGCGTCGATGCCGGCCCAAAAATCCACCCGGTGATGAGGTTGGAAGCCATTACGGTGAACTGCTCATGACAAATATCCTTGCCATCGAAACCACTTGTGACGAAACGGCCGTCGCCATTGTCACTGACGGCTGGCTTGTGAAGTCCAATGCCGTAAGTTCACAAGTCCAGTTGCACCAGCAATACGGCGGGGTGGTGCCGGAAATTGCATCCCGTGCTCATATTGAATGGCTTAACCGTCTTATTGATGACGCCGTCCAGCAGTCTCAATGCCCATTGACGAACCTCAACGCCATTGCGGTGGCCCATTGCCCCGGACTCGTCGGATGCCTCATCGTCGGCGTTGCCGCCGCTAAAACCATGGCCTTTGCCATGCGTACGCCGTTAATCGGTATCAACCATCTGCATGCCCATTTATACGGCGGGTTTTTATCCAGCGATCCAACTTCACCGCCTCGATTGCCTGACTTTCCAGCTTTGGGATTGGTGGTTTCCGGTGGTCATACGAGTCTCTTTCACTTAAATAGCTTTATCGATATCCGTCGGATCGGCGCTACCGTTGATGACGCCATTGGCGAGGCCTTTGATAAAACAGCCGCCCTCCTGGGTCTCGGATACCCCGGCGGGGCGGCCATTGAGAAACTGGCGCGTCAGGGCGATGCCCACGCCATTAATTTTCCGGTAAGTCTGCTGGATGCAGAATCGCTCGATTTTTCCTACAGTGGTCTTAAGACGGCGGTGCGCTATCACCTCCGAGGCCGTCGCGGCTCAGAACGCAGTATTGACGATCTTACGCCGCAGGAGCTTGCCGATGCAGCCGCGGCCTTTCAGCGGGCGGCAGTTGCACCCATTCGCATTAAATTATGCCGCGCTATGCAACGCTATGGGTTCAGGTCCATTCTCGTCGGCGGAGGAGTGTCCGCCAACCATGCCCTGCGGCAGACCGTGCAGCAAACCGCCGACGAATTCGGCGTGCCGGTGTCGATGCCCGCCCTGGCCTTCTGTACCGACAACGCCGCGATGCTTGCCGGTTTGGCGTTTCATCGCTTGGCAGCCGGGCTTACCGATTCGTTGAATCTGCCGGCAATAGCTACCGTCTGACGGCGTTTGGCATGGCGTTTGCGTCACGTGGA
>DZDI01000021.1:9881-29589 GCA_022730455.1 Phycisphaera mikurensis
TGCCGGCAATAGCTACCGTCTGACGGCGTTTGGCATGGCGTTTGCGTCACGTGGACCTATGTAAACTCGGCGTGGTGTTTCTGCCCATGTCTTCATCGGCCGCCATTCCGAGGTTGTCTCGGCCCCTACGATAGGGAGGTCTTTATGGCACACCGACGTACTTCCGGTTCCAAGGTTCGTTCCCATAAAATTGGCTTCAACAAAGGAAGCTTTCATCATCGTAAACAAGCCCGGCTTGAGGCACGCCGCCTGCTGGCTCAATTTGAATTGGTGCCGTCCGACTCGCTGACCAGTTGATGCTTACCCGTCAACCGCCGGCGCACTTCATTGATAGGCGATCACGCCGATCGGCCTGCTCTTGCTGTACGCGGCGATTCACAACGGTAAGCCAATGACCGAGAGCATGCGGCCGGTTACGCCGCGATCCCGCCGGTGCGAGTAAAACCAATCCGCCCGATCATAGGTGCAAAGGTGGGCTGAATCGATCTGAGTCACTCCACCATGCCCCAATTCGATCTGAGCGGCAAGGGCTAAATCCACATGCGGCTTGTCTCCATACGCGATGGCCGCTCGCAGGTCGGCTTTCTCAAAAGCCAGCGCCACCTCCGGCCCTACCTCATATCGGTTGGCGCCGATACATGGGCCGATGGCCGCACGAAATACCTGATCCCCACCGATGGTTTTGAGTGCCGCTATGCAGTTGCCAATCACTCCGGCCGCCAGTCCACGCCAACCGGCATGTACCACCGCCGCCAAACGCCCATCTGTGCGCGCTATTAAAATAGGCACGCAGTCCGCCGTCTGCATGCCTGCCAAATATTTGGGCATTTTTACAATAAGGGCATCCGCATGGCATGTATCCCTTGCCGCTGGTGGCGCACGGCGATATACCACCTGTGGCCCAAGGCTTGAACCGATCATCGCCACACTCGCGCCGTGTACTTGGCTTACGGTATAAAGTCGGTGGTTCTCGGCACCCAATGCATATTGAAACCGCTGCCTGTTTTCGCTGATATGATCGGCGCTATCCTGAAGAGCGCTGGCGGCGTTGCCTAAATTCAAGGCATTAAAGGGAGCAGGGGATACCCCGCCAATACGCGTTGAAAAACCATGTATATAACCCAACTCTGTGATTGCTGGAGATGTTAAAAACACCACGCCAGATGGGGCTGTTACTTGAAGCAATTCCGCCAACGCATTTCCCTGTGTTGGCCGTATGTTCAACCCTACGGCTTAACCTTGGAAGTAAATCGCGTGCTTAATGGCGTCCATTACCCTCTGCACACCCGGCACGACATGCTGCAACAATGGCTTGCTATAGGGCATCGGCACATCCAATGCCGCCACGCGCACCACGCTGTTGTCCAGATCATCCAAAGCGTATTGCTGTACTTGTGCCGCAATTTCCGCACCCACGCCGCATGCCGGGTATCCTTCTTCCACCGTCACGCAATACCCGGTTTTTCTCACCGACGTCAAAATTGAATCCATATCCATTGGCCGCAGCGTGCGCAGATCAAGCACTTCTACATCAATGCCGTGAGTTTTTTTCAATTCCTCGGCGGCGGCCATCGCCGTAAGCACCGTGTGTCCCCATCCCACCACCGTACAGTCGGTGCCCGCACGTTTAATATCCGCTTTGCCGAATTCTATTAAATATTCCGCTTCAGGCACCTCACCGCGGTTGCCGTACATGGATTCATTTTCCAGAAAAATTACCGGGTCGTTATCGCGGATGGCTGCTTTCAGGAGTCCTTTGGCGTCGTATGGGGTCGATGGGATAACCACTTTAAGGCCTGGCACATGCGTGTAGAGGGCGTCCACCGTCCAGGAATGTGTCGCGCCAAGCTGCTGTCCCGGCCCGGAAATCCCTCGAAATACAATCGGCACATTAAGTTGCCCGCCCGACATGTGTCGCACTTTGGGGGCATTGTTTACCACTTGATCAAAGGCCACGAGCGAAAATGAAAAAGTCATAAATTCAATGATGGGCCGCATCCCCACCATCGCGGCACCGACGCCCAAGCCCGCAAAGCCGCATTCAGAAATAGGTGAATCCACCACGCGCATCGGGCCGAATCTCGCCAGCATCCCTTGTGATACCTTGTAGGCGCCGTCATATTCCGCTACCTCTTCACCCATTAAAAACACATCTGGGTCGCGCTCCATCTCTTCGCACATGGCCTGATTGAGCGCTTCACGCATTTGGATAACCGGCATGATCAATCCTTCCCGCTTGGGGTGATAAAATATTAGTTTCCGTTGACTCTCTAATTATACTTCCAACCGCTACAACCGATGGGTGTGTCGCCGCGCCGAGTGGCTCTCAGCGGTAAGGCCCAAATGGTTGGGCATAAATATCCGTCCATACGTCATCATTATCTGGCATTGGATCGGCGTCCGCTTTTTCGTGCGCCGCCTCCACCATACGGTGTATTTCGTCGGCAATCGCACTGGTTTTGGCGTCATCCAGAAGACGCCTTTCATGCAGAACCTTCTCCAGTCGGCCGATCGGATCGTGCTTTTGATATTCTGCCACTTCCTCACGGCTACGGTACTTCTGCGGATCCGACATGCTGTGCCCGCGGTACCGGTAGGTTTTAACTTCCAGAAAAATCGATCCGTTCCCCTGGCGACAATATTCCGCTGCCGACCGCACCATCTTGTACATGGCCAGAGTATCCATACCGTCAACATCCTTGCCCGGTATGCCGTACGCGTCTGCCGTCCGCAATTTCAGCTCGGTCACCGCCGATGCACGGCGCACATGTGTGCCCATTCCATACTCGTTATTTTCCACTAGAAAAATGCATGGCAGTTTGAATAAGCCTGCTAAATTAAGCGCCTCGTGAAATGATCCCTGATTAATCGCCCCATCGCCGAAATAGCATAATGCTACCCGGTCCTGTTTGCGGTATTTGATGGCCCAACCCAATCCCACCGCCAATGGAATGTGCGCCCCGACAATGGCATGGCCGCCAAAAAAATTCTTCTCGGCATCAAAAAAATGCATCGACCCGCCCTTGCCGTGTGAACAGCCCGTTCGCTTACCATAAAGCTCGGCAAACAGCGGATGGATGTCCATACCCCGGGCAATGGCGTGCCCATGATCGCGGTACGCTGTGATGACGTAATCTTCCTTCCGGATCGCCCCTATCGATCCAACCGCCACGGCCTCCTGCCCAACGTACAGGTGGCAAAAACCGCCGACCTTTTGCTGCTGGTAAGACTGTGCACATCGGAGTTCAAACTGCCGAATCAGAACCATTTGCCGGTACCATTGCATAAGTTCCGCGTCGGTGGGTTCTGCCTTGATGGCAGGCTCTGCTACAGTAGTCACGCATTGTTCCCTTCAATTTCGCCGCAGCACGACAAATCCTGTCGGAACCTCACCCCGTTGTGGCGGCCCCCGAATTTACCGACGCCGAGCGCTTGCAGCGGATGGTAATCCGCTCCATCCGTATTCTAATCGGCGATACGCCTCTCGCCAACATCTGATTGTCATTCTCCATCCGCCAGCTATTTTTGGCTTCTGCGGTCGCTGGCAGGCAGGGAAGCCCATCCATTGCATCGGCAATATTTTTATCGGATGGCGCTTGTATCACCCGCCACAATCGTGTATGCCATAGGCATGAAATTTTCGGTAATCAGGGTCTAACCCGGGGACCACGAATATGCAGCCCACACCAGTATTTGATTCCGCCGATCAGGAATCTGGCAAAATGGCCCAGCCGGAGGAGTCGGCTAAATGGCGGCAATGGGGGCCTTATGTCTCGGATCGGGCGTGGGGTACCGTCCGCGAGGACTATTCACCCGATGGTGACGCCTGGAATTACTTCTCACATGATATGGCCCGCAGTCGAGCCTATCGCTGGAGCGAGGACGGTATCGCCGGGCTCTGCGATGACCAGCAAATCCTCTGTCTGGCCCCTGCCTTTTGGAATGGCCGCGACCCCATCCTGAAAGAGCGATTTTTCGGTCTTACCAACCAGGAAGGCAACCACGGCGAGGATGTGAAAGAGTACTGGTTCGCTACCGATAATGTTCCATCTCATTCCTACATGAAGTTAATTTACCGTTACCCCCATGCTGAATTTCCCTACCGCGGCCTGGTGGAAATCAATCGTCACCGCACCCCCCATGAACCGGAATATGAACTCGCCGACACCGGCGTTTTCGCCGATGATGCATTTTTCGACATCACCATCGAATACTGCAAACTCGAGCCACGCAAAATTTATGCGCGCTTCACAATTAAGAATTGTGGCAAAGTGTCCGCCCCGTTTCACCTGCTCCCTACGCTTTGGTTCCGCAACACATGGTCGTGGAATAAAAAATCCCAACCTGAACCGATTATCGCCCTTGCGGGTGGACAGGACAGTGGTGACGTGGTGCTGAAGGCTGCACACCAAACGCTCGGTAACTATTACTTATACGCAACCGGTGTCCATGAAACGCTCTTTACGTTTAATGAAACCAACATGCAGAAACTGTACCAGACGCCCAACACCCACCCGGCGGTTAAAGACGCATTTCATGAATATGTGATAAATTGCAGACACAACGCGGTGTGTCTGAAGCCCGTCGGCACCAAGGCCGCACTTTATTTCACCTGGTTGCTTGCCCCGCAATCCACCCAGGTGGTGGAACTGTGCCTCTCTGACGCCCAGGTGGAAAAGCCGCTCAAGGACTGCACCGCTACCTTTGACGCAAGAAAAAAAGAAGCCGATCACTTCTATTCTCGTATGCTGCCGGAGAATGCCGACCCGCAATGGCGGCGGGTATTCCAGCAAGCCCTGTCGGGAATATTGTGGAACAAGCAATTTTACAATTATCCTGTTCAGCAATGGCTGCAAGGCGATGACGATTGCCCTGCGCCGCCCCAGCGGCTCAAAGGCCGCAACACCGATTGGACACGCCTCGTCGCCCGCGACGTCGTTGTGATGCCCGACAGTTGGGAATATCCGTGGTTTGCCGCCTGGGACTGGGCCTTTCATCTGCTCACACTCTGTTATGTTGACTTGGACCTTGCTAAATCTCATCTGGAACTGATCGTATCCGAACGCTATCAAAATCTTTCCGGTCAGTTGCCCGCCTACGAGTGGGCTTTTGGCGATGTCAATCCGCCCGTGCAGGCCCTGGCCACCTGGCGCATTTATAACAATGAAAAACGCCGCAAGAAAAAAGGCGACCACGATTTTCTGGAACGCATGTTTCATAAACTTGTGATCAATTTTGTCTGGTGGGTCAACCGCAAAGACAGCGTGGGAAAAAATATCTTTCAAGGCGGGTTTCTCGGCTTGGATAATATTTCCATATTTAACCGCAGCCAACCCCTGCCGTCCGGACTGTCGCTTGAACAAGCCGATGGTACCGGCTGGATGGGATTGTTCTGCCTTAACATGATGACCATTGCCATCGAACTTTCGCAGGTTGATCCCACGTACAGCCACCTGGCGCTGAAATTTTTCGATCATTTCCTCGCCATCTCCAAAGCCATCAATTCCCCGGTCGAAGGTGGCAGCGGCTTGTGGGACCGGCAGGACGGCTTCTACTACGACAAAATTACCGGCGACGAGGGACGCACCGTCATTCCGCTTCGGCTGCGATCCAATGTCGGCATCATCCCCCTATATGCCGTGCAGATATTGGAAAAAAGCTGGTTCGTCAATCTTCCCGCGTTCAAAGATCGCTGGCATTCGTCTGAGATGCGCAATGAGGTCGACTGCGAACATGTCGGTGTAAGCACCTCCGCCGACGGTGAACGCCTGCTGCTGAGTATCGCAAATCAGAATCGCCTGCAGCGTGTGCTGGCTCGAGTGGTTGATGAAAACGATTTTCTTTCACCTTACGGTGTCCGGTCGCTATCCCGCTGCTATCTTGATAATCCGTATCGCCTTCGCCTTGACGGGCAGGAATTGGCCGTCAACTATGAGCCAGCCGAATCTACTTCCGGCCTTTTTGGCGGCAATTCAAATTGGCGTGGGCCCGTGTGGTTCCCCACCAATTACCTGCTCATCACCGCCTTACGCACCTTCAATCGGTTTTACGGCGACACCGTGCAGGTGAATAACCCCTCCCGGCCCGGTGAAAAAATTAATCTCCTCCAGCTCTCCGATGAGTTGTGCCGCCGCATGATCAGCATCTTTACCCGCGGCACCGACGGCAAATGTCCGGCCTTCGGCGGGCAGGCCATGTTTCAGGAAAACCCTTTGTGGAAAGACTTTATCCAATTTAATGAATATTACCATGGCGATAATGGTTCGGGCATCGGCGCGTCACATCAAACCGGCTGGACGGCATTGGTTGTGCAGATGATCGACTATGCCACCCGAAGTTACGGACGCAGCGGAGCGTGAAAACACGGCATTCATAATTTAATGTCAGCTCGGGATAACGCGCCGTCGTTTACTTTATGCGTCACGCAGATAAAGATTCCATCACGCCCATCCATTCGGCCAAAGAGTGTCACAGGCCACCTTGCCCTCAGTTTTAGAGTGTGGCATAGACATTCTTGTCTGTGGGAGCGCGGGTGTCCTCACCCGCTTAGGCCCTTTCGGAAGGCCTCGGTACATGTCGCAAACGGTCTGTTTTGCGGCGATTTCACCCCCGCCCGGAAAAGTTGCCACGCCCTCAACTGTTGGCTGTTGATGCTTTTACCTTGACACAGGGTGTAGCGATCCATAAACTCGCACTATGGGAATTCTGCGGCTTGTACACATTCCTCTCATCATTTTCATGGTGGCCATTGCGCCCATAGTATGCCCGTGCTGCGATGTTGTCGTCACACTGAAAGCCGCGACGACCCGTCAGCATTCGGCTCGTTGCAGTTCATGGACCGGTGGCCTGAGGGCGACGCGTGCCCCGGTGTATCCAAGGACAACCTTCTGCGGGGTATCGCAGGGGGCGGCCTCAGGCCCTACGTGTCTTTATCGCATACTCAAGGGTGTATTGCGTGATAGCACGAACGCGGCACAGCACACCTGCATTGCACGTCTAGACCTAACCCACCTGTATGCCGTGATGCCTATGCATCGGCCGGCCATGACACATCTTGGTTTACTGAACAAGTGTGCCTTCAATAGTGCGGCAAATTCACTTTTGCGCCAGCACTGCGCGCTGATTATTTAATAGCGCCTGCCAACGACAGCCCGTGATTACGGAGGTGTTGCGTGGCATCATAGCGCAATATTCTCAGCAGTGCGTCATTCGCAAGGAGTTATTTCACAATGTTACGTAAATGTTTTCCCTTTGCTTTGCTGGCTTTTTCCCTTGCGGGATGTGCCTCGATACCAAACGTCGCACCGGTGGCTATGGATAACCCCGCCAATCCGTCAGCCGCGGCTGGACGGGCATTTCCAAAAACGGATTTTCTGAATGTGGCGGCCGCCGTGCAGGAATCCAACCCTGTCGCGGTTACGGCCGGCGCTCATTTGCCGGGCGCACCACCTTCAGTTCATGCGGGTAAAAACACTTCCCCAACAGCGGCGGGCGCTATGCCCGGAATGAACATGCCGGGAATGAAAATGAATATGTCCAAAAATATGGGGGGCAAATAATGAACAAAAGAATTTATGGCTATTGGCGAGCTGGATCGGTCGGCATTCTGCTCTCCGCCATTGCACTTGGCGGTTGTGCGTCGGTGCCGCAGCAGGGCGGGTTTAAATCAGTGTCACTGGCGGTGAAACAGCGTCTCGGCCAACCGCTGATTTGGGCCCAGAATCAAAAGCAACAGCAACAACTTGATGGTCTTGTGCACCGGATATTGCAACGCCAATTAACCCCCTCGGCGGCGGTTGAAGTCGCTTTGCTTAACAATCCGGAATTGCAGGCCCGGTATGAACAACTGGGCATTTCACAGGCGGAGGTTGTGCAGGCCGGCCTGATCAGTAATCCGGTATTGGCGTTTGACTTTCGCTTTCCTGCGGCACCCAATTACGGATGGGACGCGAGCATCGCGCAAGATTTTGCCAATATCCTCCTGCTGCCTGCCCGCAAAAATGAGGCCCACGCCAACTTTAAGGCCACTCAAGCCATGATTGCTCAATCGGTCATCAAGCTGGCATACCAGACCCGGCAGGCATTTGATCGCGTCGTCGGCGATCGGCAGATGATCCAATTGGAAACAGATATTAAAAAAGGCCAGGATGCGGCCCTTGACTTGGCAAAAAAAATGCGGCAGGCCGGAAATACTCCAGCCATTGCGTACGACCGCCAACTGGTGATTGCCGAACAGGTGCGTATGCAATTATCGATGGATAAGGCCAATTATCTGCAAGACCGTGAGCATTTGTATCGGCTCATGGGGTTATGGGGGCGGGGCGCTTCCGTCAAGCTTCCGGTCCGATTGCCCAATCCTCTTCATGAAACTCATTTTGCCGGGCTAACGGCGATGGCACTGCGACGGAGTTTTACGCTGAAAACGGCTAGAGACGGGCTTAAAGCTGCGGCCGTTGCAGTAAAAGTCTCCGGCTGGGCCGGCCTATTGCCCGGTGCTACGATTGGGGCCAACTATGTGCGCGACCCCGATGTTCGCGGCACACTTGGACCGGCGATTTCCATACCCGTGCCGATATTCAATCAGGGCCAGCCAGCGCAGGCAATAGCGCGGGCACGCTATTTGGCAGCGTATCGCCATTATGAATCACTCGCCATCGGCATCCGCTCGCAGGTGCGCTCCCGCTGGATCGCCCTTAAGGCGGCTTATCTCCGCGCGCTCTTTTACCGTAGGGTCATGCTGCCCCTGCGAAGACGGATGCTGCATGAAACGCAGCTCTCCTACAACGGTATGCTGGACAGCGGGTTTTTACTTATGCAGGCGAAGATTGACGAAACCAATGCGGCCCGGCACTATGTAAAAGCATTGGAAATATATTGGTTGGATCGCGCCCGTCTGTCCGCAACACTCGGCGGTCGCTTGCCCAACGCAACACCCCATGTATTGGTAACTAAAAAATAATTTCACATCGCAGCATGTTTTCAGGAGTATGAAATATGAATGACAAAATCAATCGACGTACCGTATTGGCATCTAGCGCTGCGCTGGCGGCCGGGGCCGTTTTCAAAGCGACGGCAGCGCAGGGGGCATCCCTTCCGCCGGTCGCCCATGAAGGGGCGTCCTACGGCAACCGGGATCGATCAGCGGCACATGCCAGGGCGTTATGGGCCAGACCCCTGCCGCCGGGGCTTCCCAACCGCGATTATCTTCCCGTGGTAGCTCCCAATACCGGTACGTTGCCATTTAAAATTGTTGATGGTGTAAAAGTGTTCCATATGGTCGCCATGGAATTTTGGAATGAATTTGTGCCCGGGCTCAAGGCGCTGGTCTGGGGGTATAACGGCATGCTAAACCCCGTGTTGGAAGCCGTCGAAGGCGAAAGGGTCCGCATCTATGTGACCAATCGCCTGCCGGAAAAAACCACGGTCCATTGGCACGGGGTTTATGTGGATAACGGCATGGACGGCGTAGGCGGCCTGACGCAATATCCGATTCCGCCAGGCGAGACATTCAAATATGAATTCAACCTTGTTGAGCCGGGCACAAAAATGTATCACCCGCATTACGATGAAATGACGCAGATTGCATTGGGCATGACGGGATTGTTTATTATTCACCCGCGCAGACCGCGGTACAGGGTGGATCGTGATTTCGCCATCATGCTGCACGAATGGAGCATCGTTCCGGGCACGTATCGGCCCAATCCACTGGAAATGTCAGACTTCAATGTCTTTACCATGAATGGCAAGTCGTTTCCGTCAACGCATCCATTGGTTGCCCGCACCGGCCAGCGGGTACGCATCCGCCTCGGCAACTTAGGCCCGATGGATCATCATCCCATTCACCTGCATAACTATTCGTTTCAAGTCGTCGGCAGCGACGGTGGAGACTATCCACCGTCAGCATGGCAGCCGGAGACGACTGTACTGGTGCCCGTAGGGACAACTCGCGTCATTGAATTGGATGCCTCCAACCCCGGCGATTGGGCCATGCACTGCCATATGACTCACCACACCATGACGCAGATGGGGCATCAATTCGGCAACATGATCGGCGTTAAACCGGGAAACCTGGGCCAAAAGATGCGCCAGTTGCTGCCGCAATACATGACCATGGGCCAGGATGGAATGGGGTCACCGATGGGCATGCCTACCCCGGCCAATACCGCGCCTATGGAAGGGGGCAAAGGTCCCTACGGATTTATTAATATGGGTGGAATGTTCACGATTCTCAAGGTTCGTGACGGCATAACCAGCTACGACGATGTGGGCTGGTATGCGTCGGAAGCCCCCAAAGGGACAGTTGCCGAGCCGGCCCAACAACGCGACCTGCATCGTGACGGGATCAATCCGGAAAACATACCCGCACCGATTCCCGGTCCATCATCACCGGCGGCACTGCCCATGTAATGGTTTTGCAACTTATTTATTTAACTGTTTCAGACAGGAGACGAACATGAAATATGGAAATTTTATGATTATGGTTACAGCGGCTGCCGCCCTTGGCGGGGCGGTATGGGCGTTTGCTTCAAACCCTCCAGCATGCTTGGCCGGTGGTATGGATGGCATGAAAATGGGCCCCATGCCCCAGCACCTAGCCATGGGGGGTGTGTTGATCGGGTACAGGCAGGCACAAAAAATTGTTAAGGTGGCCAATCGTGAAGGCAAAGTGGGTGGAAGTAAAAAGCATCCATTGGTGGTATTTCACGGCAAACGCGTCCATATCCGCATGATCGCTGTGGAACCTGGTGCCTCGGACCAAACCTTTGAAATTCATAAACGGGTGGATCCTGCAATATCCGTGAAAGCTGGTGCCACCATTGACCTTACCCTGCTGAATATGGATTACGGCCTCGGTATGATCCATGGGGTAGTGATCGGCAAGATCAAGCCGCCATTCCCTATGGTGATCATCCTGCCCGTCAAACACCAGTTGGTGAGCTTGCCGATGATGATGCCACGGTCACGAAAGTCCATTCATAAATCGTCTTACTACGCTGAGTCAGCCCGTTTCAAGGCACCTAAAACGCCCGGCGTGTACTATTACTTTTGCCAAATGCCCATGCATGCCAAGCAGGGTATGTACGGCAAGTTCATGGTACGAAAATAGCACGGATCACCGGTGGAAAATATGGGCGGCGTGCAGACTCCCGGGGCTATCCGCCCCTGACCATTCTGCCTGCGGAACCACCCGCGGTCTCATCCGGCGCGTTGCGGCGCCTTTGGTAATAAAGCCCGAACGCCAGACGGGTTGCCAGGAGTGCGATAGCCCCCGCCATCAGCCCGCAGATGAGGCTGCCGACCACTAAGTCTGCTGTAAATGTCCTTAGCCAATACCATACGGAATGTTCATCGAGCAAATGCAGAGAAATCGGTGGGAGCGTTCGGTACAGCAGCAGGTGACCAACCCCTATGCTTATTAAAATGATTCCGATAGACACGGGTGGAAAGGAAACTTGCGTGGCGAGCACCATCAGCACAATGTTCAAATGCAGCCGGCGCGCGATATAAATAGCCAAAATGGATTGGAAGCCGTAAACAGGCAGAAATGCAATCAGCACTCCGATGCCCGCCGCCGCCGCTGACAGGGATGGGTTCATCGCCTTGCAACCACTGAGATTCAGCAAGTCCCGCCAGTACCGTCGGTCCCGCAGGCCGGCGTACAGCGACGTCTTCATGGATGCTGGTATGGGTGCCATATGTCCGGGTGGCAGGTATAAAATTCGCTGGGTAATTAAAATAATATTAATCAATATTCCGCGCACTGTGTCCTGCAGCGGGCGAAAATGCGTCACGCGCTGTTCCGGTGAAAAATAGATACAGGCGACAGCCGCGGACCGGATACGCACACCGCTCCACGCCAGGCGGGTTGCGATCTCCGTTTCAAAATCATAGCGGCGCGTGAGACAACGTACCGCCAGCGTTGGGCTCAGTGGATAGACCCGCAGTCCGCATTGCGGATCGGGTATGTCTATTCCCGTCTGCAGCCAGAGCCAGAAACGCGACATATCCCGCCCGCGCCGTGAATTTACAGGTACAGCACGCCGGTCAATCTGGCGGTCACCTGTAATTAAATCGTCGGGAAACAGGTGTGCGATCGCCGCCAGCCGGATCGCATCACTGAGCTGATGCTGGCCATCAGCGTCCATCGTCATCGCGTGCGTGCAACCGGCCTCCCAGGCGGCGCGAAATCCAGTCATCAACGCCGCGCCCTTGCCCCGGTTGCGTCGGTGTTCAAGCACCGTGATTTGCGATTCCGGCTTACGCTCACGCACGCACTCAATGGCGGTTGATGTGCCATCGGTACTGCCATCATTGACCACCAGCACGAGCGCATGGGGAAAGTGTTCTATAATTTCCTGCAACACCATGCCGACGGTTGCGCTGTGGTTGTACACTGGCAGCACAATGGCAATTTCAGGCTGGCGGATCGGCATGCGGCGTATCATAATCGCCAGCCGTGGTTTTCTCCCGGTCGTAGGGTACCTGTGAATTGGGGGACGCTGCCAGCCGGGCCGATCGAACTTCAGGTGGCTCTTGGCCGTATCGATCTGCAGCGGAGAGTATCGTGCGGTGGCGTTTTACGAAAGGTGGCCAATTTTATGTCGTGCCGTAAAATGAAACTTGGCAGAGAGGATTATCAGCCTGGCTGCAACTGTGGTGATTCCGATGCGGAAAGGATTTTAGCTTGAGATCCAAATTATCATTGGCGGTGTTTTTATCCTCCGTGGTGATCGTAACGGGGGCCATATCCGCGAAGCCGCTGGTGGCGCACCGCGCACACGCCGTCCAAGTGCATGGTAAATACTTCAATCCCGATCCGGCGCGATTTCTATTTGAAAATAAACTGCGTCCCGGGATGATGGGCTATGGGCTGACCGTGATGCGCGGCGCCAAAATACAGAAATTCAGAGTCAAAATTATCGATGTTATCAAAGATTTCAGCCCGGATATGAATGTCATTCTGGTGCGGTGCTACGGCTTGGGCCTGCAAAAATCCGGCGTTATTGAAGGCATGAGTGGATCGCCCGTTTTTGTAGATGGCAAACTTATCGGTGCTATCGCTTATGGCTGGCCATACTCCAAAGACCCCATCGCCGGGGTCCAGCCCATCCGCCAGATGCTAAGCATCCCTATGCCCAGCAAATTGGCGGCCCGACAGGCGGGCGGCGGATCGGCCATTTCCTGGTTACTGCATAAAGCGACTCGCACCGATGTTCCCGGCTACCGCGCACTTATTACGCATGTTTATCCACACCAAGCCTGGATGACGGCATATCGTCGGCCAGCAAAGGCTGAAGGCTTGGGATCCATGCGCATGCTTTCGACACCCCTGATGGTTTCCACCACGGATTCATCCGTCTTGCGGTTCTTGCGCGACGGATTCCGAGGTTCTGGCCTTACAGCGCTTGCGGGCGGTGGGGCGGGGGTGGACTCCAAGCTGGGCGGTGAGGGCTTGCTTCCTCACGGCGCTTTGGATTTACGCCCTGGTGCCGCTATCTCCGTTCCCCTGATGTCCGGCGATATGGACATGTGCGCCATTGGTACCGTTACGGCAATCATCAACAAGCACGTTTATGCCTTCGGTCATCGATTTTTCGCCCAAGGGCCAACCCATCTTCCGGTGGCTGGTGCGTACATTTTTCATGTGCTACCGATTTATACATCCTCGTTCAAGCTCGGCGACGCCGCCGGCCCCATCCAGGGTTCACTTTTAATGGACCAGGAAACGGGCATCATGGGTGTGTTGGGGCCTAAGCCCGCGAGTGTGCCCATCACCGTTCATGTGGAATACCACCATCCCAACTGGCAAAAAACTTTTCATTACAATCTTTATCCCAATCGCAATACCACGGTGGAATCAATTGGTGCCGCCATTCTTGGCAGCATGGCCGCCAAACGAAATTTAACCAAGAAAAACGGCAAATACACGGTGCATATCAAGGGTGATGTGCACTTTCATAATTTTTCATTGCCGCTCGACTACTATGCGACAACCGGTAATTTCAATCCAGTCAGCATTCTGCTTCCCATGGCGCTGCTGAACGATAATCCGTTCCATAATTTTGCATTTAAGTCAATGAATTTTCGGGTTTCCGTTCGCGGCCAGTCACGTGCCATTTCGTTGATCAGCGCGTCCGTCGCACGACGTGTGGTAAGACCGGGTGGAAACCTTATTATCAACGCCCGGCTTAAACCGGAGCACAAAGGGAGTTTTACAGCGGTGATTCGGCTGCACATTCCATCCAATACGCCCAAAGGAACCTATAACCTGCAGGTGGCATCGCGCGCGGCTTTAATTCAGGACAACATCGCCATCTTCCCGCAATATTTCACCGCGTTGGATACAGCATCGCTCAAACGTTCAATTTCGTACATCACGTCGTTCCGAGGCAATCGGCTCTATGCGCAGTTGGTACTCAACACCCATGGCGTCACGGTGGGCAGTACTTCCCTGCCGAATTTACCGGCCAGCCGCCTGAGCATCATGACGCAGAATCCGCCGGATAATGTCTATCCCCTGCCGAATTATGTTGCCACCAGTGTTCCACTCCCAGGCGTGCTGGAGGGCACTGAAATTGATATCCCTATTACCGTCCGACAACATCCATTTGGTCGCTTTGCTGAACCCGTTAAAATTCAAATACCACCGCCGCCGTTTTTCCCGGGCGGTGGGCCCCCTTAAAGCTTTTGGATCAATAATCACGGTTTGAGCTGCCGAATATTTTTTTTGGAGTTTGCATGAAGTTGAAATTCAAATGCTTCCTTACCGCGTTAATGGCCGCAGCGTTGGTGCCCGTATCGGCCCGGGCGGTTCAGGTTAAAGAGTGGAATTTTAATTCCGAACGCGGTTACTCGAAGGGGACTTTTCACCACACGCTGGTCAACAACTACGGCGCGCTGCTGCTGAGCCGCCGAACCACCGCTCTGCTCAAGGATTCGCTTCACGGATTGGTCAATGCCGTTGCAGTCGCGCCTGATGGCCGCATCTATTTTGGCACGTCGCCAAATGGTAAGGTGTATGAATTGCAGCATGGCAAATTGAGTGTGCTCTACGCACCGCCACCCGGTCAGCGACAGGTGCTCGCCCTGTGCATGCAGGGTCGCCACCACCTGCTGGTCGCTGCCTGCGGTACGCACTCTGTCTTATTAGATATACCGCTGCAGGGCAACCATCCCCAACCGCGTGTGCTGTTTTCCAATCCGAAGGTCCGTTACATCTGGGATTTGCAGGTAGCCAAAAATGGCGCTATCTATCTTGCCACCGGTCCGCATGGTGAAATCTGGAGACTCGGCCCGCATCATAAATCCCATCTGCTGGCCCAATTGCCGGTCCACAACATCATGGCTCTCGCCCTGACCAACGCCGGTAAACACCTCATTGCGGGTACCGATGGCACGGGTTTGGTGGTGAGACTCAATCCCCTTTCCGGTCGGTCCTTTATTCTCATGTCCGCCGACCATGCCGAAATTTCCTCACTTGCAATTGGCCGCAATGGCACCATCTACGCGGCTACGGCATCTCCCAACCGTGCCAAAAGCAGCGGGGGGCTTTTCCAAACCCAAGCCAAGCCCGACGGCATGCCCGCCTCAGTTCCATCTGTGCAGATGGGGAGCGGAAAGCCGGGGAAAAAAGCCGCTCCCATTCATATGGGCCATTTGCCCATGCCGAGCACGGCGGCCTTGACTTCCACTCAACCCTATCCCGGCTCTGGTGGATCGAAAAAACTCAATGCCGTCTATGCCATTGGTAAAAATGGCCGCGTGCTACCTGTGCTGGCGGTACCCGATATGATCCTTTCCATGGTGTATCACCATGGATCTCTGATGCTGGGCACCGGTCCCAACGGACGGCTGATGTCATACAACCCCAAAACGCAGACGCAGACACTGCTTCAACACTTCAAAGATCACGATATTCTGGCAATGGCCAAGGCGGCCGATGGTGAGCTGATTTTGGGTACTGCCAACCAAGGGCAGATATATCGCATTGGGCCGGGGCAAAATGACTCGGGCTCATATATCAGCCCGGTGCTGGACGCGAAACTGCCAGCGGATTGGGGCGTACCCCATGTTTCCGCCGTCGTTGCACACGGCAATAGCGCGGCCATTGAAACACGGTCCGGAAATGTAAAATCCGCCGATAAATTTGCCAGATTCTGGAGCCGCTGGTCGGCACCGATTCCGGCCAATTCGTATCAACCGATATCCAGCCCCCCGGCCAAATATTTACAGTTTCGGTTGTTACTCAAGGCCAAGTTGCATCAGGCATCACCCATCGTACAGGCGGTTAAAATTGGTTACCAGCAGATCAACGTCGCACCGAATGTCAGTTCGATCACAGTCCCACCGCTGGTCGATGGCAAACATTCCGTAGTGGTGAATTGGAATGCCACCGACCCTAATGGTGATACGCTGGAGTACACGCTTTATTATCGACAGAAAAACATGCCGGTTTGGATCAAAATCGCTCGCCACCTCAGTGATACCACTTACAATTTTACAACCGCTGGCCTGCCCGACGCCCAATACTGCATCAAGGTCGTTGCCAGCGATGCCCCATCCAACCCGCTTTCAACGGCCTTGGCCACTGCCCGGAAGACCAGTTGGTTTACCGTGGTCAATAGAAATCCCTTTATCACCAACCTCAAGGCATCGGTTGCGGCGGACGGGCGCGTAAAGCTTACCGGTGTCGCCCATAGCCACATGGTGGCCGTGAAACAGGTCGCCATTCAAGTGGATTCCAGCCATCATTGGCAGCCAGCGGCAGGATCGAATAGCATAATGGATTCTCCGCTGGAGGCGTTCTCCGCGGAAACCCGTGCGCTATCGGCTGGTGCGCATCGGATTGTGGTTCGAGTGACCGACGCCCAAGGGAATCGGTCGTATCGATCCGTGTTGGTGAATATTCATCGGTAACCGCTTGGCAGCCAGAGCGGCCGAATGCGTTAAGGGTCGGAGTTTTCAACGTGCATTATCCGCATAAAGTCAGCAATAAGAAACGGGCCAGAAAGATCGGTTTTCGCGCCCGCATGAAGTCTAAAAGTGGACGTCAGATGCTCAATCGTAAGCGACGCGTCGGGCGATCGGTCAATTCCATCTGATCTGAAATAAGGCGCGATCGGTGTCGTATTCGCTCCGAACATCTTTCTTGTGGAGTCGCGTACTGACGTTTTTATCAGCATTACGGCTATGCGGGCGATGGGGCGCCCTTGCGGTATGTCTTGGTGGCGTCCTGCTGTGTGCCGGCTGTAAATCCTTCGGCCCATTAACGCTGACTCCCGTGCGCAGCCAACGCGTGGCACTGGAACCTCAATTTGGCGATGGGTTCTATCGCGTCACCCGTGATCATACTTACCACTTCTACCTGCAAACGGTACGCCGCCATCCACGTAAGGGGCAGCCAGCGGTTACTCAAATCGCGATTCTCAATGTATTCTGGCGGCCCATACCGGGCATTACGCCCATTTTGTCCAGCGCTATCAACGCCACCATACGTTATATCGTTATCACACCCGGCGGGATTGGCATGTACCAAGGAGCCGGATTCGTTCGCCTCTTCAATTCTAACGGTGCCAGAGTCATGCATGCCGCCATTGTGGATGGCGATTTGCGACTCACAGGTTCCAGCGGTTACTTTAAGGATGCCCTTGGGCCAAGCCGCATACGCGGTAGCTTCAAGGCCGTGCGGAATGCCGCCAAAGAAATTAGCCTCAGTTTGCGGGCCCGTCGCCGCACCTACGCCGCCTCGTATTCTGATCGCGTCCATTGAGCGTCGGCGTTCGCACGCAGTCAAAACCGCCCAACGCGGCCACACAATCGCCGCTCCAGCCTGTGTCCGGGGGCAGCCGCCTTGGCCCAACGACGAACGCTGAATTGTCCCCATTTGAATCCCAAACGCCGCTAATTTTTTGGTAGACGCTGTAATGTGCTCCGCTGCGCGTATAATAGTCCGGTTTGATGGACGACTGCGGTTCATGGATGGACATTGGGCTGAATCAATAGGTCATCATAGCACATCCGTCCGAGGTCCCATCCCTGAAATTATGGAGGAAGTTCTACTATGCTGGCTCTAAGTCGTGGTGAGGGACAAAGCATCATTATCAATGGCACCATTGAAGTGAAAATCGTTAAATGGACACGCAGCAGCGTACGGCTTGCCATTGAGGCACCACGCGATGTGACTATCGATCGCGATGAGGTATGGCGGAAAATGCATCCTGATTCGCCAACCCCGCTTGATCATGCTCTGGCTGCGCGTAATGCGATCGGAGGGGAAAAATCGGCGGTACCCCATGATGGCACGATGCGGGATGTGCCGATACAACCGGAAGCGAGTTAACGATTGTTGGCCGCCGACGATGTACTCGCTCAGTGGCGGCTTGGCAATCTGGACAGTGCAGTTACGCCACTCCTTCAGGCCGTCGGATTGAACATCCTTCTTGTCCGGGCGTAGCTGAAACATAATGCTGCGGAGCGGCATCAGGTATGTGCGTTGAGGCCAAAATGAAGCATTGGACGCTTGCGGGATGCGTAATGGCTGCTTTGATTCTGGCGGGTGCCAGCCGCCTGCCAGCGCAGGAAGTTCATGGTGGGTCAGAATATGCACCGGCGTCGCAGGCGTCGGCACCAACGCCAACGATTAATGTTCCGCCCTTAACCAAACCTGCCATCAGCCAACAACGCCAAATCAATCTGGCTTGGCAAATTGCGCTGGCCAACCATAATTTTTCCCCCGGCATTCTTGATGGAATCTTTGGCCCATGGTCCAGAATGGCCTTGCGGCAGTACACTCACTACAAGTTTCCCGGCGTAAACCCTTTTTCCAAAAAGGGAGCCGTCATCGTTTATCAAGCCTTGGGCGTAGACTTCGCCAGCGTTCTAACCACCTACACCGTATCACCGCAGGATTTACAGGCCGTTGGCCCGATGCCAATCCACTGGCGAGCGATGGCTGCCGCCAAGCGGATGCCTTACAGCTCCACTCTTGATTGCCTGGCAGAAAAATTTCATTGCACGCGGGCTCTGATTCAGGCCCTCAATCCGGGTGTCAATCTGCGAGCCGTCGTACCGGGGCAAAAAATCAACGTCCCCAATATCAGCCCGTTTCCCGGCCCCAATGATTTTGGGTTGCCCGGCGCTTTAAGCTCTGCAATTAAAAAAGACAGGGATTTTTTTCCGTATCACCACTTGGCGTACATCGAAATCGATCTGCAAAAACCAATCATGCGCTTATTCAATGCCAAAAATCAGCAGTTTGGACTTTTTCACTGCTCCGTTGCCGCCCTAAAGGATGACTTGCCTGCGACCGACGCCTACGTGAAAGATTTTGCCCTGAACCCCAATTACACTTTCCTTCCAGCATCGTGGCCCACCGTCCATGGCATTCGTCATCCGTTGATTATTCCGCCGGGCCCGCGAAATCCTGTCGGAGTCGTGTGGATGGGACTCAACTTGAAAAACGTGGGCATGCATGGCAATCCGCTGCCGCAGTTTATCGGACTGACAGGCTCCCACGGTTGTTTCCGCCTGACCAATTGGGATGCTGTGCATCTGTTCACATTAGTACGCATTGGCCTGCCGATCATCATGATTAACCATCGCCACCCGATTCCCTTGGAGGTGCCGTTGCCTCCGGGGTGCAAACCGCCCGGCCTGCCAAAAACCGCGGCGATACAATCGCCAATCGCCGTAGTCAGCAATTAAATTT
>DZDI01000127.1 GCA_022730455.1 Phycisphaera mikurensis
AGTTGGGGCGTTTGCGGCCAATCAATCCTAATTTGTAGATGTGACAGAGCACTAGTGCTCTGTCACGCCTACAGGCATTAGAGCTGACATGCCCGCAGAAGGCGGATGGTTGTGAGCCAATTGGGCGATGAGGGGCTCGAACCCCCGACATCCGCGGTGTAAACACGGCGCTCTAACCAACTGAGCTAATCGCCCGAATGATTGCACTGGCAATCAATGATTTCCAAATTCTAGCCGCCATATGAGCCTCTCACAACCGTGCGTTTTGCTTTCGCGCGTTGATTGCCATCGCGCAACAACCTGCATTCACGTTGGGCGAAAATGCAAAAATCGGTTTGTGGAATGCTGGTCATAGTGTAATCAAACCGACAAAGGGCCTGATCGCATTCCTGTGCCAACCTCTGAACGGCGTGAATTCGGCATAAAGGGCCAATCATTTCGGCCATTGTTCGCAAATCTTCACCGGCGTTGGATGAATCGCCGTCAGCCAACGTGCTGGTACAAGCCTGGCGGCTAAATGGTCCCCGAGTCCAGTCGCCCGCAAAATCACCATGGCCCGGCTCCATGCGACCGATGAAAATAAAAACAAACCTAATGCGCCCAAAGTGCATAAGATTATCCGGCGGTGGTGAACCGATTGTAAAGATCGTCGCTATGCGTTATTTACGCGTGTAGGAGAAATTTATGCGCCGTACAGTTAGTGCATTTTGCCTCATTGTCCTTGCATCCTGCCAGATGGCGTGGGCGTGGCGACCCGCATTTAACCCCAACAATCTTCGCGACTCGATTACCGTGCAGATTGTCAAACACTGCCGCCCCGCGATCGTCAGCATCACCGCGCACCGTCTGATTCGACAGGAAGTCAATCCGTTTGGCAGCATGTTTCCACTGCCCATGGGTATGAGCACGGTGGTGCAGGAACCGGCGGATTTTCTCGGCAGTGGATTTATCATTCAAAAAGACGGTTACATTGTCACCAATAACCATGTGGTGGATCAGGCCCGCAGCATCCATGTCAAACTGGCCAATGGAAAGAAACTCGCCGCCACCGTCGTTGACAGTGATCCGAGTGCAGATCTGGCCATATTAAAAATTTCTAAACCAGGCACCTATCCCACGCTTCAGCTTGGCAACTCCACAGGACTGATGATCGGCGAACCCACCATCGCCGTTGGCAACCCGTTTGGCTATTCGCAAAGCGTGAGTTCCGGCATTGTCTCGGCCACAGGGCGCACCATCCGCGAACCCAACAATCCGCATCCGCTGAAGAATTTGATCCAGACGGATGCTGCCATCAATCCGGGCAACAGTGGCGGGCCGCTGCTGGATGCATATGGCCGCGTGATCGGTATTAATACTGCCATCCGCGGCAACGCTCAGGAAATCGGCTTTGCGATTGGAATTGACCGACTCAAGCAACTGATACCCACGCTGATGAACCCGGCCGTGGTGGACGGGCGCATTGTGGGTGTAAAATTTGCACTGCGCCCCGGCCGCATGGGCGTGGCGGGCCCGCATGAGCATGTGGTGGTGGCCGGCACCCTGGCCCCGCGGGTGACCGCCGTAAACGGCCAGCCGATTCATACGTTGCAAGGCGCGTACGCGGAGCTGCTTTCCATAGGGGCCAATCAGCGGCAGGTCAGCGTGACATTTTCCAATGGCACCGTGCGGCAGTATACGGTAACTAGAGTTCCGCCATCGCCCATTGTGCTCCGGACCAGGAAACTGCTGGGCATGGTGGTCAAACCGGTTACAGCACTCATGGCCGGGCGCATGAAGTTAAGCGTCAACAGTGGATTATTAATTACACAGATATTCCAGCACTCGATTGCGGATAAAGCGGGGCTCAAACCGGGTGATGTGATTATTCAAATCGGGCCCTATCGTGTACGTAATCTGGCATTTCTGGGGCGGCTGCTACCGGCAATCGCCAAGGCCCAGCGTGTGGAAGTGCTGGTGCTGCGGAACGGGCGGGTGGGCGCGGGTTATCTGCAGTTGAATGGCAATTGAAGCCGCCCGCGATGCCTTTCGTGCCTTAAGCGAGGATTTATCAACATGAATGCCAATGGTGCGGTCTCTGCGCCGCCTTACAACCGTACGGGGGTTGATTTTCAGGATGTCCCCAAGCGGGCCGTTTCCATTTCGGTGATTGATGTGCACACCCACACTCAAAAGCCCCACTTAACAGCGGAATTCATACGTGCGGCCGACGCCTACGGCATTGGACGCATTTTTACCATGGCCCCGCTGGAAGATGTCGATGCGTTGCGGGCGGCATTTCCCGGCCGATTTGAGTTTATAGCCATTCCGCGTTGGCAGGATGTATCCTCACGGGCTGATTTTTTCCGCATCTGGCATAAACGCATCGACGCCTTTTATGAAAAAGGCTCGCGGATGATTAAATTTCACATGGCGCCCGGCAGCCAGAAACGGTTTGGTGCCACACTCGAAAGCCCCGAAGTAAAAGAAATTATCGAGCATGCCTATAACCTCGGCTACCACTTTATGAGCCATGTGGGCGATCCGAAAGCGTGGTTTGGTGAAGACGCCAAATACAAGCCGTCGGAGGGACACATGACGTTTGATGAGCAATTTGCCATGCTTGATCACATGCTGGAGAAATATCCCGACCGGGTACATATGGGTGCCCACATGGGCGGATCGCTGGAAGATATTACAAGCCTCTCCCGCCGCCTGGATCGCTTTCCCCATTACATTATTGATTCCAGCGCCACCAAATGGATGGTGCGGGCGGTAGCCAATCAGCCTCTGGAACGCCTGCGGGATTTTTTCATCCGCTACGCCGACCGCATTCTTTTCGGCAGCGATCTGGTCGTTAATGAAAAATTTAATTATGAACATTACCTGAGCCGCTACTGGGTGCACCTTAAGCTGTGGGAAACAAATTCTGATGGTGCATCGCCTATTGATGATCCCGATGCCAAAGACGGGCGGCCCATGTTGCGCGGCTTGCACCTGCCGCCAACGGTATTGGAAAAGATGTACCGCACCAATGCGCTGGAATGGCTCGGAGCCAAGGTTCTCAGACAGCCGTTGGAGTAAAGCGGTCGGGGGGCACGGATAAGGATGGAACCCCATGGACAAAGTGGTATTAATAACCGGAGCGTCATCCGGCATAGGGGCTGCCTTGGCCCGGGAACTCGGGCCGCAGGGTGCCAAGCTGGTGCTCGGCGCTCGACGGGTGGAACGGCTCAACGAACTGGCAGCGGAAATTCAACAAAGCTTTCCGTCAACGCCGGCCCCGCTGGTGCAGCGCTGTGATGTAGGCATTGCCGCCGATGTAGAGGCTCTTTTTGCGGCAGCCGAGACGCGTTTCGGCCGCGTGGATGTCGCGGTAGCCAATGCGGGCTACGGCCTGAATGCCAAGGTGCACGAGACAAGCGAAGAGCAGATGCGCGACATATGGCAGACGAATCTGATGGGAACATGGTACGTGATGATGCACGCTGCACGGGTGATGATACCCCGCAGAAGCGGCCATATCATGGTGGTGTCTTCGGTCGTCGCCCGCCGCTCATTACCTGAAACCGGGGCCTACGCCATGACGAAAGCAGCGCAATTGTCCTTGGTCCAGTCACAACGGGTAGAACTTGCGGCACATGGCATTTACGTCAGTTCTGTCCATCCGGCATCCACGGAGACTGATTTTTTTAAGGAAGCCAGCCGGCGCAGCGGTCACCCTGTAGGCATGATTGGCCAATCGCAAACGGCCCAAGCCGTGGCGCGTAAAATGGTACGACGGATGCAACGGCCGCGCCCCGAATTATGGCCCGCCGCCGGGTCATGGTTGGGGCTATGGATGGCCAGTGCCCTGCCAAGCCTGACCGATCGCGCCTTGGCCCGCAAGAGCAAAGGGTAATGGAAGCAGAATGAAACACCTTTTTTCCATTGGGGCCATCACCGTGGCTATGTTAATTCTACTGGCAGCCATTGTCTGGTTGCTGCTGGCCCCGTCACCAACATTTTCAGCTCATACCCGGAGCACCACTTTCGTGCCCCGGCATCGATATCTGAAGATTATGACCGTCAACATCAGTTTTGCCGCGCTCAATCCACCTCAATTTCGCTGGCGGAAACGCCGGGCCTTACTGGTGAAAATTTTACTTAGACATGCGGCGGATATTATCGGCACACAGGAATCGTCCGCCGCTCAGACCGCTTATATGGCCGCACACATGACCGGCTACTCGCATGTGCCTTCGTATGGCGACGATGTTCGCGACGCGCTGCCGATCGGCATTGGTTTAGGCGGTGTCAATGACATCTTATTCAATAAACGGCGACTGAAACTGATCTATCAGCAGCATGGCCTGCTGCGCCCGCACCACTTGCAAGCCAACCCCACCGAAAATGCCTATTACACGCTGGCGGTGTTTCATGACCGGGCGGGCATTTTCCCGCCTCTGATTGTGGTCGATACTCAGCTTCGCCATGGCAATGCGAACGCCGCGAAGAGCGCCCAGCGGCTCTCACAGCGGCTCCGACGCGTATGGCGGAAATATCCCATAGCCGTGGCCATGGTGATGGGGGACATTAATCACCCCAAGACCGATCTGCCGGTTTACGACCCGCTGATTGGTGTCAAGTATCGGCACATAGCGCAGGGGCGACTGCGCGATACGTTTGATTACGCCGCTCGCCCCAAGGGAGTTCTTTGGGGCACGTGGCAGCAATTCATCGGCAAACCGGTGATTAAACTGCCGACGGATTTGATTTTTGTCAGTAAAAACCTGCGACACTCACCGGCCCGGATTCTGCGCGACCATTCACCCACCGGGCGATATCCCACCGACCATTACATGGTTGAAACGCGCATATGGCCACAGAAATGACCATCCTGAATGCGGCGCCTGCTTACAGGCTGCCCGCCTGGCGCAACATGCCGCCATCGACAAAAAAGGTGGACCCGGTGCAGTAAGCGCCATCGTCGCTGGCGAGAAACGCTGCCATGGCCGCGATATCCTGCGGCTTACCCCACCGGCCGAGCGGAATTTCCGCCATCAGAGCCTGTTCTAATTTAATATTGGCCTCTACGTCGGCGTCGATGGGGGTAAAAATAGCGCCCGGGCCAATGTTGTTGACGGTGATTTGATGCGGGGCAAGCTCCACAGCAATGGTGCGTGTGAGCATACGCAGGCCACCCTTGGTAGCACAGTATGGGGCGTTGGTGGGCATGGGCAAGTCTTCATGCACGGATGAGATATTGATCAATCGGCCGCCGCTGCCCTGTTTAATCATCTGGCGGGCCGCCGCCTGGCAGCACAGGAATGGGCCGATGAGATTCACTGCGATAATTTTTTGGAATTGCTCCACCGGAAACTCGGTAAACGGGTGCTTATATTCAATACCGGCATTATTGACAAAGATATCCAGCTTGCCGAAGGTCTTGACCGTAGTATCGATGAGTTGCTGCACTTGCAGGGGATTGGATATGTCAGATTCTACGGCGATGGCCTTACCACCCGCCTGCTTGACCAAATCCAGCGTTTGATCGGCCGCACCCGGTTTACCGACGTAATCGACAACCACGGCCGCCCCTTCGCTGGCAAATCGCACCGCAATGCCCTGTCCAATACCCGTAGCAGAACCGGTGATAATCGCGACTTTGTTCTGAAGTTTCATTTTTGGTCTCCTATCATAAACTCTACCAAGGCCGCCTGCGATTGTAGGCTCGGTGCTGGGCTGCTGCAACGGTGATCAACCGCCGGCGGCCTGCCGGGTTGCAGCCGCAGCGTGAGTTGATTACGTTGGAGTCATCCGGCGGTTCATACGGGCCGGGCGCATAGGGCCCGCGAACGGCGAAATACCGGGTTTGAACAGGATGGTTATTTCAAGGATGTGGCAGTGAATCAGCAAACCGAAGCAATATTAAAAACATGTTTATCCGATTATCACTGGCAGCACGGGGCTAAGATAGTGGACTTTGCGGGCTGGGAAATGCCGCTGCACTATTCGGCGGGGATTGTGGCCGAACATCTCCATACACGGCGGTCCATGTCGATTTTTGACGTAAGCCATATGGGCCGGATCAAGATTTCAGGTAAAGGTGCCCAAAGCCTGCTGGACCATGTGTGCACCCGCGCCATCGGCAGCTTTACTCCCGGACGCTCAGGGTATTCGTTGCTGTGCAATGAGCACGGCGGTGTGCTGGATGATGTCGTTATATCGCGTTTCGACCGCCATTGGCTGATGGTATGCAATGCGTCGAACCGTGAAAAGGTGATCCAATGGTTGACGCAACATGCCGCCACCTTCGACGCCAAAATTGACGATGAAACCTTTTCCACGGCCATGATTTCAGTGCAAGGGCCGCAGGCCGTTGAATATCTGGATAGTGTGCTGCCCGAACCGCCATCGGCCATCCGGCGGTATCATTTCCAAGTGCAAAATTATCTCATCGCCTCATTTACCGTCTTCCGAACGGGTTATACAGGCGAAGATGGTGTAGAGATCATCTGCGGCAAAAATGTCGCGCAGATGGCCGTGGGTTTTCTCGCCAAATCCGGTGAGGACAAACCCGATGGCCTCAAGCCCGCCGGCCTTGGTGCCCGCGACACGCTGCGACTTGAGGCGGGCATGCCCCTCTATGGCCACGAATTAACCGAATCCATCGACCCGATCTCCGCCGGTCTGGATTGGGCGGTAGCCCGTGACAAACCGTTCATCGGCAGCGAGGCCATTGAGACGATCCGCCTGCGATGTCCAGCCCGCCTGCGTGTCGGTTTGGAAATCGCCGGTAAGCGAATTGCCCGTCAAGGTGCCACCATTAAAAACGAAAGCGGCGACGAAATTGGTGAAGTCACCAGCGGCACGCTGAGCCCCAGCCTTCAAAAGGTCATCGCCATGGGTTACGTCCAGCGGGAATATGTCACAGTGGGCACGCATGTGCTGGTGGATATTCGCGGCGAGGCCATTTCCGCCTCCGTGGTGGCGTTGCCATTTTATCGACGGTAAAATCCCCGCTTGTTGTTTTTATGAGATGTTAAGGATATTTATGCCCAGCCCATCGGATCGTCAGTACACAGACAGCCATGAGTGGATGAAGGCCGTGAGTGATGAATGGATCATCGGCGTGACGCAATTCGCCGTCAACGCACTTTCCGATGTCACTTACGTCGCCTTGCCGGCTATAGGTAAAACTTTCGCCCTGGGAGATGTTCTGGGCGAGGTGGAATCAGTAAAAGCCACCAGTGATATCTATTCGCCGATAGCGGGGGTCATCACCGCTGTCAATACGGATTTGCAAAAAGATCCGGCGCTATTAAACACCGATCCATATGAGGCTGGGTGGCTGGTGAAATTAAAGTCGGCTCACACCGACGGCGGGAATTTCATGGATGCGGCCGCCTATGATGCCAGCAATCCCATTTAACCCTGACCGGTCCGTTTGCAAGGGCGTGGCAATTTTTCCGGGCGTAGGTGA
>DZDI01000300.1 GCA_022730455.1 Phycisphaera mikurensis
CCACACCCGGCTTAAGTGTGTAGGTTTTCTCCGGCAATTTTTTCGGCGGGTGCTTCAATAACCATCTGCCGTAGGCGGTCAGCGGCACCTGCTGGTGATTCGGTATGGGGATGTAGTGCGGCTTGGGCTTTTTGACAAGCTCGTCGCCGTTGTACCCATCGGGGCCATCGACCTGTATCGCTCCCAAGTCCACCAGTCGGTTACCGGTTAGTTCGGCATTCTCTTTGCCGTGGCCACCCGCACGGAGATAAACCCAAACGCCCATCGGCTGTGTCTTTCCGGCATGCGCGAGGCCAAATAGTCGGACTTGGACGCCACCGCTTTTGTTCTTCCCGCCTTTGGGCCAATTTTCCGATGTGGGCTGCAAAATTCTGCCGGCCAGCAACTGTACCACGGGAGGCTCGATCGTGACTTTAAGCCAGTTGCTCTCAAGATGGCCGACGGAGAAACGGATTTCATATTGCCCCGGCATCGACATATCGAAGTAACGGTTAATTGGCACCTGTTTCCAAAACCGGACTGGCTTTCCGGGCGCCACCAGAACCGCTATAAGGCGATTGATGTTCATCCGCTGCCCAGCGACACCAGCGCGCAGCAAGGAAATGGTGCCGGGATGGCCGAGATATTTGATTTTGACCTTAAAGAACTGGAGAGGTCCAGGACCAGCCGGGATATAGATCGGCCCCTTCCCGATGTTGCGCAGGTGCGCCGTTAACAAAATTGGACAGCCCGCCGAGGCCACTCGACAACTCGCAGTTAGCCATAATTTGGCATTGGCACGAGCAGGCCCCGGAAATGGCTTTGAAGCCGCGCCAACAAAGCCACCGCACATAGCCAAGGTGGCTACGGTGGCACCAAGGACAAATCGCAGATATGGCAATCGCGTCATAATATCAACTCCTTAAAACCAAACTCATGCAAGCTAACACATCAATGTGGCAATTGGGGCGGCTGCAATATCTGAGACCAAACAGGGTATTCGTTGGTCGAATCAAGGGGAGAAAGCGTTCCCGGGCCAGCGGGCACGCCATTGGTGAGGGACCATTGGCCCGTATTGAGATTCAGCGTCTCTGTCCCACCCCACTGCCAGCCTTGGACCGCAAGTGGTACCACAACGGAGCCGGAGGCTTGGGGTTCATACATTGCCCACATTGCGGGCGTGTCGTTGATGACCATCTTTGTGTAGTTGTTGCCGGTGGAGCGGGCTGGCGCGTCGCCGGTATGGATCGCCGGTGGCGGCGGTGGCTCGTTTCCATAGAAATACGTTTCATCGAGGCCCGCCCCCGACGCTGAATAGTTGGGGATACCCTTCGCGGCGTTACCGGTCCACGTGTCATTCTCAGTGTAGATCTGAACAAAATGCAGCGTCCCGGCAAAACCTTCGTCTCCTGAGCCAGGGATTTGCTGGAAGAGAATCTGATCAAACTTGCCGGGCGGCCCCAGCGAGAGCTCAACGCCACCACCCTGCAGCGGTGTTGACACCACGCCCGATGCGTAAGAGTTTTGCATTGTCTCGGTGTATTTGGCAACGGAAAATGTTGTCTTTGCTTTTTCGCCGCTTCCTCCCTGGAAGTTCACGGACGCGGTGAAGCTGCCAGCCTCGGTATAGTAATAGCAATTCAGAACACCTGGGGAGG
>DZDI01000022.1 GCA_022730455.1 Phycisphaera mikurensis
ACACGCAATGTGCTTTGCTATGCCGCGGCGCATTGACCCGTAACGGCTGTAAAAAACAGGTTCTGCATGAAAAGTAGGCCAGCGATGTGCTTCCGGCCCATTGCTGCCTTGCTATTACTGGGACAGGCTCCTAAAATGGGCGGTTCGTGAATTCGGCGGCGTAGCTCAGTTGGTAGAGCGCGGGATTCATAAGCCCAAGGTCTCCGGTTCGAGTCCGGACGCCGCTATAATTAGGTTACTTGCGGCCATTTTGGGGCTGTAAGGGTATTCGCAATAGAGGAAATGACATGAAACGTGACGTCCATCCCAACTACAACTTTGTTAAAGCATCTTGCGCATGCGGTAATTCGTTTGAGACGGGTTCCACGCTGGGCCGCATTGAAGTGGACATCTGTGGCGTATGCCATCCATTTTACACGGGCAAACAGAAATTTGTTGATACAGCCGGTCGCGTTGAGCGATTTCAAAAGAAATTTGGTAACTTCAGCGCAAAACTGGCCACCAAGGCTAAATAGTGTTATCCATTACCAACGCCATTCAAGGCTGCGTTGGCATATACAAAGCGATACTGCCTTGGTAATGGCCATTACAATCGGGCGGTGACGAGTCAGCCTTGTTCCGAAAATCGCTACATTCCTGGCTTGGTAATGAGGCACGCATTGGACGCGGCACATCAGTTGATCCTTCAAAAGCTGGCCACAAAGGCCCAGCGGCGAGCGGAAATTACACAGCAACTCGAAAGTGTGGGTATCGGTACAGATCCGGCTAGGATGTCGGAACTTGGCCGTGAACTTGGCAAGCTGAATCGCGAACTGGCGGCATACGACATTCACCAAAAATTAGCGGCGTCGCGCATGGAAGCCACACACATTGCCGATGACCCATCGCAAGATGATGAGTTTCGTCAGTTGGCCCAGAGCGAAGCCGATACCTTAAATACCCAAATGAATATCCAGCTTGAGGCCATGATCGATGTAGCGTTGGCGGATGATCAGATCAGCACAGATTCAGCCATATTGGAAATACGCGCTGGTACTGGCGGAGAAGAAGCTGCACTTTTTGCCCGAGACCTGGTGGAAATGTATCGCCGATATGCCGAGCGCCAGGGATGGACATTTGAAATATTAGATTTTTCGGCCAGCGATCATGGCGGCTTTCGTGAACTTATCGCCAACGTTCGCGGCCGAGATGCCTATAGATCCCTCGGGTTTGAAAGTGGCGGGCATCGGGTGCAACGCGTCCCCGAGACGGAAACTCAGGGGCGTGTGCACACCAGCGCGGCCACCGTGGCGGTGCTGCCGGAGGCTGATCAGTCTGATATCGTTATCAACCCGGCGGAAGTTCGCGAGGATGTGTCCCGCGCTGGCGGCCCAGGTGGACAAAACGTCAACAAGGTGGAATCGGCTGTGCAGCTCACGCATTTGCCGACAGGCATCACCGTCCGTATGCGCGAAGAACGCAGTCAACATAAAAATCGGGACAAAGCCTGGCGATTGCTGCGATCGCGGGTATTTGAGCATTACGATTCTCAGCGGCGGGCCCAGCGGTCCAGTGCCCGTAAACAGATGATTGGCAGCGGTGAGCGCAATGAACGTATCCGTACTTACAGCTTTCCACAAAATCGCTTAACGGACCATCGGTTAAACCGCAATTTTCCGCTTGAAAAAATTGTCGGTGGCGAAATGGACGAGTTGATCGCTGCATTGCGATTACTTGATCGCCAGCAGCGCATTGAGGCCTTGGCTGCCTCAATCTGACACGAAATACAGCCGCGGCGGGCAATGTAGAACCAAGGCTATCTAACGGCAAGCGTCCTTTCTTCCGTTCTTCTTTTATTTGTTTCACTATGTTAGCCAGACACTATATCGTTGTTCGGAGTTAGCAGACTGTAAAATCACACGGCATTCAAAAACCACCGTGTCTATAACCAATTACACCGATATAGCCACCACATTTGTATTTTGGTGGCCGGCGGCAAAATCATCAAGATTGGTAATAGTGGTTTTGGCGATGGTCTGCAGTGCCTCCACCGTAAAGAATGCCTGATGCCCCGTCACCACCACATTCGGAAAGGTCAGCAGTCGCATAAACATGTCATCGCGGATAATTTCGTCCGCTCGATTTTGAAAATACAGCGCGGCTTCCTCCTCATAAACGTCCAGTCCCACGGCCCCGATATGATGATTTTTGAGGGATTCGATAAGGGCCGCCGTATCAACGAGTGCTCCCCGGCTTGTATTGACAAGTGTAGCGCCACGCGGCATACGTGCCAAGGATGCCGCATTAATAAAATGATATGTGTCGGGCATGAGAGGAGAGTGCAGGGAAACGATTTGCGACTCAGCAAGCAGTTCATCGGCCGATACATACCTCAACCCCAGCGACTTGCAGATGGAATTGGGTACCGGATCGCACCCGAGCAGCCGGCATCCCATGCCGTGAAGAATGCCTGCCAAAACCGTGCCAATCTTGCCTGTTCCCACGAGCCCGACAGTTTTGCCATGCATATCAAATCCAAGTAAACCATCGAGCAGAAAGTTGCCGTCACGCACACGATTGTATGCCTTATGCAGCCGACGGTTGATCATCAGCATAAGCGCCAGAGCAAACTCTGCCACAGCATATGGAGAATATTCCTTCACGCGCATAACCGTCAGGCCAAGATTGGCAGCCGCATGCAGATCGACATGATTAAACCCTGTGCTGCGCAGGACCAGAAGTCGGGTACCACCCTTAGCCAGCATTTCCAGTACTTGCCGATCGAGCCTGTCATCAACAAACGCACAAACGGCGGGAAAGCCCTGCGCTAACATGGCTGTATCTTCACGCAATGTCGTATCCACAAAAACCAGTTCGTGTCGCGATTGGTTGGCAGCAGTTAAAAACTCACGATCGTAGGCTCGGCTGCTGGTAACGAGACATCGCATTGAGCACCTCCAGAAAGGATAAGTCCGTGCCATTGGGGATATAGGTGTACCCGCCAATAAGGCACCGATCAGGAATAACACACCGGCGTGGTAGTAGCAAGCCTGCGGATTAACCAGAAGTCTGTTTTGGATGGAACATCTGCTCGCTACGGATAAATGATGACGAATCGATCAACGAGTTGACGGGCGAGTGTTGATGAAGTGACGGTAATCCGATAGTCCGATCCTGCATCACCTCCACCATCGGGCCGCCACCTCCGAAGATAATCACCGGTTCGGATTGCGGGTTAATCGCAGAGCCTGCGATTAATTCATAGGCACCGGCGGAATGCCAAGCATCATACAATCGAGCAACTGAACTCCACGTAAGGAAATTCTTTAGGCCAGCGGCACGTGCAAAAGCCCGCGGAATGTGCTTTGTAATCGCGTGTCTATGGCCACGGTCAGTCCGACACTCAAAATGTGCAGGCGCAATGGAACCAAGACAAACTTGGCGATTCGGTCATTGCAGATTTTCGTCGGTGGGTTCAGGCGGGCTGCAAAACCGGGCGCGGGGCGCGGGCCAGTGCGGCGCCCGGGCCGCGGATACGCACGCGGATCGACGAGTTGATCTGCTGCAACTTAGCCGGAAGCGCCGCATCCGCCTTGACCAGCATCTTCGTATTAAACGCGGCCCGCCAAGGTAATGGTCCCTCAGATTCCACCAGTGCAAACTTCACCGGTACGCGCCCACCGGTGCAGGTTGAAAGCACTGCGGAACAAGATTCCAGCACCGTCGTTTCAACCAAGGTGACGGGCAATTCGATGAGTAATTCACGCGCGAGCTTCTCATATGATTGCTCCAATGTGAATATTTCGGAGACGCGAAAATTGGGCTGCTCACGAGATCGGTCAACCTTGCCACGCATGAGCAAAATTCCCTCTGGTTTTATTAACGACCCGAATTTTTGGAAGTCAGATGCAAAAAGCTGTACCCGAATGGACCCGAGCAAATCCTCGATCTGCACAGTCGCCCATTTTTGACCGGCATTTGGTCCCGAACGCACAGTACGTTGATCCACATTGGTAACCAACCCTCCAATGATTCCCTCTTTCTGGTCCGGTGCGGCGGCCAGTGTCTGGGAAGTAAGAGTAACGAAATCGTGAAGGTGTTCCTCAACGTCACGCAGGGGGTGGCTGGTTACATAGAAACCAAGAGTTTCTTTTTCATAGGCCATTTTCTGCCCCTGCTGCCAGTCGGGCACCTTAGGCAACTGAATTTGGGCCGGCTCGGCCACGGCGGTTGTACCGAAAAACAAATTGGATTGACCGGCACGGAGAGCCGCCTGGTGGTTGCTGCCAGCTTGGATGGCATTTTCAATGGCAGCGACGATAGCCGCACGATTTTCATGAAGCGAATCAAAGGCTCCGCTTTTGACAAGTGATTCAATAACGGCTTTGTTGACGCACCGCGTATCCACACGTTCACAAAAATCGAACACGCTTTTGAACGGGCCCTCGGCCCGATCGCCATGGGACCGGCGAGCATCTAGGATGGCCGCGACCGCTTTCTGCCCCACGCCCTTGACGGCAGCAAGGCCAAATCGGATTGCCTCATCCACCACACCGAAATCGTTAACACTCACATTGATATCCGGCGGCAGAATTGCAATACCCACCTTGCCATCCGGTGTATGCAGGTAGCGGCATTCATCGATGTATTCCGCCATTTTGTCCTGGCTGACCATTTCAAAGGTGAGCGAAGCTGCCATAAACTGCAGGGGAAAATAGGTTTTCAAATACGCCGTTTGAAACGCCAGAATCGCGTAGCGGGTGGAATGGCTTTTATTAAATCCATATTTCCCAAATTCTTCAATAAGCCCGAACAGCTCCTGAGCCTGCTTTTCCGGAATACCTTTACCGGAGGCACCGCGGATAAAATGCTCCTTTTCCGCAGCGATGACTTCGGCATGTTTTTTACTGATGGCCTTGATAATTTTATAAGCACGGGCCAAGGGGATGTCGCCCAGTTGATTGAAGATACGCATGACCTGTTCTTGATACACCATGATCCCGTAGGTTTCCGCCAGTATGGCATCCATAATGGGGTGCACCTTGGGAATGGGTTGGCGGCCGTGCTTGCGGTCGCAATAATCGGGTATTAAATCCATGGGACCAGGCCGGTAAAGCGCATTGGCGGCGATGAGGTCTTCAATTCGGTCAGGGCGCATTTTCATCAGCAACGACTGCATACCGGGCGACTCAAATTGAAACACGGCACGGGTTTTTCCCCGCTGGAAAATGTTTTTGTACACTCGTTGATCGGTGAGATCGAGTTTTTCGATATCCAGACGATTGGATGTGCCCGGCAGACAGGGATGATCCAGCGGAGGTGCATCGCCCAACGGCCGACGCTGCGGCAAACCGGCGGCATATCCTTCGGCGATCAGGTCCACGGCCCGCTGGATGATGGTCAAGGTTCGCAAGCCCAGAAAGTCCATCTTCAGCAGACCGGCTTTCTCGCAGGTCGGCCCGTCCCACTGGGTCATGATGTCGTCGCCACTACGGTACAGAGGCACGATATCATCGATCGGCTGGTCGCAGACGATGACACCGGCGGCGTGCATGCCGGCATTGCGGCACAACCCTTCCAACCGCTTCGCCACATCGAAAAGCTTCGCGACATGGGCTTTTTCGCGATACATCTTTTTGAGATCAGGCACATCCAGCGCCGCATCCAGTGTGACATCCAGCGTTTTGGGCACCAGCTTGGTGATGGCATCCACTTCCGCTAGGCTTACCCCCAACACCCGGCCGACGTCTTTGATGGCCGCACGGGCGCCAAGTGTTGAAAAAGTTATTATTTGCGAGACATTGCCGTATTTCTGTCGAACATATTCGATAACTTTCCCCCGCCCTTCCTGGCAGATATCGATGTCGATATCAGGCATTTCCGACCGGCTGGGGTCCATAAAACGCTCGAAGAGCAGGTCATAGCGGATGGGATCAACATTACAGAGCCCAAGCGAATAGCCGACCAGTGTGCCGACGCCGCTGCCACGGGCGCCAACCGGTATACCATGCTGACGCGCGAAATTACAGAAATCCCACACAATAAGGAAATAGCTGGAAAATCCCTTCCCTTGGATGACGCTAAGTTCCTGGTCAAGCCGCTGCCGCAATACCGGCGTCATTTCGCCATAGCGTTCGTTAATGCCCTCTATGCAAAGTTGCCGCAGGTAGTCATCCGCCGAGGGTACCGTGTGGGTCGTCACATCCACCGGCGGTTTGTATACCGGGGCATAACGACGAGAAAAATCAAGCGTCACATCGCAGCGACTGGCAATTTCAAGCGTATTGTCACACGCCTCGGGGATATCCCGAAAAATGTAGCGCATTTGCGCGGAACTTTTGAGATAAAGTTCGCGAGAATAGTGCAGGCGCTTTTCATCGGTGAGCGTTTTGCCCATACTTATGCAGCAGAGCACATCGTGGGCGTCGTAATCTGCCTGCGTCAGATAATGGTGGTCGTTGGTGGCCACCACCGGACAGCCGCCCTGCCGGGCTAAATCCAGCAGTTGCGGAATCATGCTGATTTGGGCCGGGTCGTCGTGGTTTTGCAATTCAACAAAGAAATCAGACCCAAATATATCTTTATATTGCCCCACAACGTCCAAGGCGGCCCGTGAATCGCCGCGTTGCAGACAGGCGGCAATCTCCGTGCCGAAGTGTCCATTAATGACCACGAGACCTTCGCGATAACGGTGGAGAAGTTCTTTATCCACCCGCGGACGATAGTAAAAACCGTCCAGATAGGCGAGGCTGGCCAGCTTGACAAGGTTTTTGTAGCCAGCCTGATTCTTTGCCAGTACTACGAGATGGTAAGCAGCCTCGCTTATTCCATGAGCTTCTTTTTCAAAGCGTGATCCGGGCGCGACGTAAAACTCGCATCCGAGCAATGGTTTGATTCCGACCTTTTTGGCGCTGGTGTAGAAGTCCACCAGACCAAAAAGATTACCGTGGTCGGTAAGCCCCAAGGCGGGCATTTTGAGTTCCGCCGCCTTTTGACATAGGCTTTCAACGGTGGCCCCGCCGTCCAGGAGTGAAAAATGGCTGTGGCCATGCAGATGAACGAACGTTGAGAAATCGGTCTGGTCTGAAGAACGGGAAATAAGCACTGCGTGGAACGCCTCCGTGCAAGGTAATTGTCTAACTCACCCATTGACTTTCAGAGTCTAACGTAAACGATTGCGCGAGCCAAATTTTAAAGATTTTCCATTCTCAGATTGTACGTCATACAGGGTGCATTGACCGTATCACTTGAGTTTGGCCGCAGCCCCTGCGCCCAGGCAATGGTCGAGAGCCATGGCAAACCGCAGTAGTTTGTGCTAATCTCGACGGTTCGGAATTTCGGCTTGATGGCAAAGTGCGTTACTCGTTGCCGGGAAAAGCCGACTGTTATTGTTGTTTCGGGAGCCGCCCTATGGAAATTATGATTGCCGACATCATCGCCCGTGAAATACTGGATTCGCGTGGAAACCCAACTGTAGAGGTGGATGTCATCTTAAGCGATGGCACCATGGGCCGCGCAGCGGTGCCCAGCGGTGCATCTACCGGTGAAAATGAGGCTGTGGAACTGCGTGATGGAGATGCCAAGCGCTACATGGGTAAAGGCACTCTCAAGGCGATGCAGAATGTGAACGCCATTATTGCACCGGAATTGATTGAAGCCGATCCACGCGATCAGGAAGGTATCGACCATTTAATGATCAAATTGGATGGCACGAAGAATAAAAGCCGGCTTGGGGCTAACGCAATCCTCGGTGTGTCATTGGCGGTGGCGAAAGCGTCCGCCAACTATTTGGGGCTGCCGCTATACCGTTACATTGGTGGTACGTCAGCCAAAGTGCTTCCGGTACCGATGATGAATATTCTCAACGGCGGAAAGCATGCGGATAACAATGTGGACTTTCAGGAATTTATGATTCAGCCGTGGGGTGCGAAGAATTTTTCGCATGCCCTGCGAATGGGCTGTGAAATTTATCACACGCTGAAAAAAGTACTGCACAAAAAAGGACTCAGCACGTCAGTAGGTGACGAGGGCGGCTTTGCACCCAGTCTTAAATCCAATGACGAGGCACTTGAAGTAATCGCTGAAGCCGTCAAGGCCGCGGGTTACAAGCTGGGTAAGGATGTGTTTATCGCGCTGGACCCGGCGGCAAGCGAGCTATGGGATCACGGCAAGAAAAAATATAAACTCTTCAAGAGTGACCCGGCTAACTTTATGTCCAACGATCAACTCATTGATTTATGGGATGGCTGGTGCCACAAATATCCGATCCGCTCACTGGAGGACGGCCTCGCCGAAGGCGATTGGGATGGATGGAAAAAACTTACTGATCGCCTGGGTAAAAAAATGCAATTGGTGGGCGACGACGTGTTTGTCACCAACACCCAATATCTGCAAAAAGGTATTTCCATGGGCGTTGGCAACAGCATTTTGGTTAAAGTGAATCAAATTGGCACATTGACGGAAACGTTGGAAGCTGTTCAGTTGGCTATGCGTAACGGTTACAGCGCGGTGTTGAGTCACCGCAGCGGTGAAACGGAAGATGCGACGATTGCCGATATTGCCGTGGCAACCAATTGCGGTCAGATCAAAACCGGTGCGCCAGCCCGATCCGATCGCGTAGCAAAATACAATCAATTACTGCGGATTGAAGCAGAATTGGACTCCGATGCGGTCTTCGGCAGTGCATTTTGGAGCAAATAGTACAATAACCAAATATCTGCCGCCGCGGTCGAGGCTTGCAATGCGGGGAACCAATATCGCGATAAGGTTTTATCGGTCGCGATCATGCGACCATCACCGCCCTTTGATGGCAATGAACCCAGAAAGCGGGCCGGTATGGCGCCGCGCAAAGCATCTATTTCGATGCTACAATAGATCAGTTGGGCAGTTGGTGGTGTAGTTGGATGCCCATGAACTTCTGAATTGGTGAGGCCGATGGCAAAAAACGTGCCATCGGGATTTGTTGCATGACGGTAGCCACGCAAGGCGCAGTAGAGATGGAAAACGCGGAGGCTGAGGCTTCCACAGCGGCTGGCAGTATCTTTCGCGATATATCCACACTTTTGAAACTGCGCCTTACGGGGATGGTCGTCATCACCGCGTTAGTGGGCTATATACTCGGTTCGGGAAAAACCGTAGATTGGTTGGCATTTATCGCCCTTGGCTTGGGCACATGGTTACTGGCTGGTAGTGCGTCGGCCCTGAATCAATGGTGGGAAATCGGCCCCGATGCGCGAATGCAGCGAACCCGAAATCGCCCCCTGCCCGCCGCTCGACTTGCCCGTTCAACCGCCATGCTGCTGGCTCTCTTCACCGGTGCATTTGGGACTATCTGTCTGCTTCTAGGCACAAATTTGCTGACCTGTTCACTCGGTGTAGCCAACCTGATTATTTATGCTTTCATCTATACTCCACTTAAGCGCCGCACCACGCTTAATACAGTGGTCGGCGCCATTTGTGGTGGCGTCCCGCCGCTTATGGGATTTGCTGCGGCCTCAGGCGGTTTAACCACGGCTGCGTATCTGTTGGCAGCGATTTTATTTATATGGCAGATTCCTCACTTTTTGGCGTTAGCATGGATGTACAAAGATGACTATGCCAATGCCGGATTCAAAATGCTGCCAATTATTGATCGGCAAGGGACCACCACCGGAAATATGGCCGTGCTATACAGCCTTCTGCTTGTGCCGCTTGCCGCGGGCGTCTCCATCGAAGGATCAGCAGGCGCTGTGTTTTTGATTACGGGTGTATTGCTGAGCGCCGGCCTTGTGTATTTATCGGTCAGGCTTCGGATGAAGCGCGATCGTCCTGCTGCCCGCCGATTATTTCTCGCCAGTGTGATTTATCTGCCCCTGCTATTGATTGTTTTAGTCGCAGATCGCGTGCCCTACCATGCCCATGCGACCAGCGCCCGCCGTCCGCTGGTGGTGAACGTGAGCCGGTATTAGCTTGTTGGCATTGCAAGATGATGGGCGGCCAGTGAGATGAAAGTGCCTGATACATGCGCCATAGGGTTGTAAAGTTTTTTTCGTCAGGAGGATGGATTATCCTTCTGATCGCGGCGATCACCGTGGGTTTGGTTATCAAGAAAATAGTGCTCCCGGTCATGCGGGGCGAAGTGCGGCCCATCATCGGTGACGGCGTAAACGTGTCGAGCTATCAATTCTCCCTCCACCCATGCCTGGTTCCAAGCGATCAGATCATTGCGGGCGGCACCTACAAAGACGCTTTGGCAGCACTGAACCTTCCCTATACCATTCCACCTTCTCAAGTTGCAAAACTCAACAATGCCCTTGCGGCTGTCGGTGGATATATTCAAGGGCCGGATCGCGTTATCGGCGTGGTGGTCCACGGACAGGCACGGGCCTACCCGATACCGATCATGAACTGGCATACGATGGTGAATGATCGATTAGGCGGCAAACCGATTGTGGTCTATTGGGATGCATTTTCGTCCTGCGCCATGGTCTTTAGCCGAAAAACAGGCACAAAGATTCAACGTTTTGGCTACAGCGGTCTGGTGGATAATGGAAATTTACTAATGTACAATCGCGAGCCGACAAACTCGCAGGAGAGTCTCTGGTGCCCCATGCAATGCCGGGCCATTGCAGGACCTGCCGCCGCTAAGGGCTTGAAACTCAAACCTCTGCCATGCGCAATCGTCACGTGGCATAAATGGAAAAGCATGTTTCCCAAAACCACAATGATTGAGGGCATTCCGCAGTTATTTCCCGCATACCGCAAAGATGTGTATCACTCGTACGATCATGACCCAACGGACTTTCATTTCCCGGTCACACCGTTATGGGGACGAAGCAAGCCACCGGCCAAAGCCCAGCTTATTATCTTACGGGTTAAGCATCACTGGTATCCGTTATCCATCGCCAAACTCTCACGCATTAAAAATGCAGCAGGCGTGGTGCATTTAAGGGTGGATCAGGAAAACGTAGTGATTCAATGCTGGCGAGACCTAGCACTGCAGACGGCAAGCGTCATCGCCCCGGCAAAAATGCCGACGGCATACAGCTTTCTGTATGTTTGGTATGCACAGCATCCGCACGAATTCAGTACCCCACTCTGGCGGGCTTTAGCACGATGATTCAGCAATTTTCGACTGCGGCAAGGCACATGTCATCATTAAACGTCCCGATGGCATATCGATGGATATCCGTTTCGCTAATCTACCTTTTATGCAACTGAATGATACCATCGTGGCAATCAGCTCGGCTTCAGGGCATGGTGCCCGCGGCATCTTGAGGCTTTCCGGCCCCGAAGCGCGGGAGATGGCATTGAATTTAGTTGTCGCGTGCCCCAACCCGCTACCCCCCCGCCAATGGATATCCGGGCAATTAAACCTTTGGCATCTTCCCGTTGGCCTGCTGCTGTTTCAGGGGCCGGCAAGCTTCACCGGGCAGGATATGGCGGAATTGCATTTGCCGGGCATACCGGCTCTCATACAGCATGTGATTGCCGACTTGCAGCGGACCGGTGCGCGGATGGCAAGCCCCGGAGAATTTTCCTACCGCGCATGTGAACTCGGTAAAATGGATATCAGCCGCGCAGAGGGAATTAATGCGGTTATTTACGCTCAAAGCGAGCAGGAATTTTCTGCGGCATCCGCATTACGATGCGGTGCGCTCTACCAGTGGGCCCAGACCCAATCCAATCAATTGGCAGAACTGCTGGCTTTGGTGGAGGCGGGAATCGATTTTACCGACGAACATGATGTGGGAGCTATTACCGTACCGGAATTTAATTATCGGATAAACTCTTTGCGCCAGCAACTGACGGAATTGCACCTTCACAGCCAGCGATGGCAAATGGCAGAGCATCGGCCGACTGCCGTATTGGTCGGCCGGCCAAATGCCGGTAAAAGTTCACTTTTCAACGCCTTGTTGGGGCGGCCACGCGCAATGGTCTCACCGGTGGCCGGAACCACGCGCGATTCCATCGCCGCGTTATTGGCGACGCCATATGGGGTAGTCACGTTGATGGATTCCGCCGGCTATGAAGCTAATGATAGTCCGTTGCAAGGATCAATGAATCACATGCGAGAATCGACCCTGCAGCGAGCGGACGTGGTGATCTGGGTATCAGAGAATGAAGATGATACTCCTCTCGATTCCACCGGACCGATTCATATCAGTGTCAAAAGCAAGGCTGATACGGGGAATGAGTCGGATGCATCTAACCGATTGGCGGTCAGCAGTTTAGCCGGGACAGGGATCGCGGAACTCACAGACCTCATCGGACGCCAGGCGTTTGGTAAATCCGCGTCGAGTGCAAGCCGCATTTTACTTAACGCGCGTCATATGGCGGAGCTTGAATTAGCGGATGCAGCGCTGGCTCGCGTGTCAGAAGAGCCACAAAAAGTGGAATCCGAACCTGAACTCATAGCGGCTGATTTACGGGCAGCGCTCAACGCCATTGGACGCATCACAGGTGTTATTTCCAGTGACGATATTTTAGGATTGATATTCAGCAAGTTTTGTGTCGGAAAATAGCGGCGGCAACGGCATCAACTTCGGTCTATATTGATTGCGCGTCCCCGCGCGTATATGGCCTTTACCGGTTAATCTCTTGTCATGCGAAAGACGCTTTTATTACCAACGCTCCTGTTGCTGGGCGTTTGTGCAGGCGGCTTTTGGCTCTCGACGGGCTCAAAATCCGACCACCACGCCATTGTGTTTTGTCAGCAGGGGCAAATTCATACGCTAGACCCGGCGAAGATGACATACCTGCAGGATATTCGCGTAGCGGAAGGGTTATGGGAGGGGCTTGCTCAATATGCCCCGCACACGCTAACGCCTATTCCCGGCGTGGCCAAAAGCTGGAGCATTTCAAAAAATAAATTGGTCTACACCTTCCATCTCAAACGCAACGCGAGTTGGAGCAACGGCCATCGCGTCACAAGCGGTGACTTTGTTTTTGAATGGCGACGTGTGCTGCAACCTCATACCGGTTCCGGTTATGTATTTTTGTATTTTCACATTGCTGGTGCCCGGCAATATTTTAATTCAATCGCAGCTCACCCTCATCACCACTTACCATTCTCAACGGTCGGCATTAAGGCTCCCAATCGCCGCACATTAATCGTTACATTGAATCATCCCTGTGTATATTTTCTGGACTTAATGGCATTTCCACCATTCTTCCCGCTCGATCGTCAGGCCATGCGACAGTTCAGAGTGCGATACCACGGTGTAGTCGGCTACAATCCCGTCTGGACACGCCCGCCCTATTTAATATCCGATGGAGCATATCAACTGACCGATTGGCGATTTCATCAGTTTCTAGAGCTTAAACCAAATCCCTATTATGACCAGCGATCACAAGTACATTGTCCATGGCTGAAGATCGTAAACTATGATGACGCAACAGCAGCATTTCTGGCCTATCGCACGCGCGTGATCAACGTCCTGGGGTTTATACCCGGCCCCCTGGGCCCGGCGTTGGTTAAACAGGAAGCCTCGGGACGGCGAGATGATGTGCACATTACGCCTGTATTCGGAACCATGTTTCTCAATTTGAATTGTCAAAAAGGTGTGCTGAAAAATCGCCTAGTGCGCGAAGCGCTGGACCTTGCCATCAACCGCCACGCATTGGTGGCGCATGTGGTGCGGATGCCAGTTGTGCCGCTGCATGTGCTGGTACCACCGCATACCATTCGCGGCTACGAGAGTCCACATGGAATGGGTTTCAACCCCGAACGGGCGCGAAAATTATTGAAACAAGCCGGGTATCCGAGAGGCCGAGGCATCAAACCTCTGCGTTATCTTGTGGTGGCGGGCTATCCGATTACATCCCGCTTGGCAGAGGCTATCGGAGCGATGTGGCGAAAAACTCTGGGCGTGCGAATTGAAATTAATTCCGAGGAAGGCAAAATCTTTCATCAGGATTGCGTGCACGGCGATTTCGCTGTGGCCGGTGAGGGATGGTATGGCGATTATCCCGATCCAACCACATGGCTGGACTTATTTATCGGCGGCAATCCAAACAACATGTCGCACTATCAATCGAGGTGCTACGATCATCTGCTGCATCTGGCGGCCTATGAATCAAATGCGCACGATCGATTTACCCTGCTGCATCGCGCAGAGGCAGACTTGGTCGATAAAGCTTTCCCAGCGATTCCGCTTTATCAGATGGCGGATGGTATGATCTACAACCGTGCGAAAATCGGGGGGATTAGACCTGATTTTCGCTCGATAACTTTGTTGAAATATATTCATCGCAGGTGATTTGACGGTGATTAAATTTATATGTAAACGCATAGCCCAATCGGTTCTTGTGATGTGGATGGTGTACACCTGTACTTTCTGGCTGCTGATGGCGACACCGGGCGATCCTTTTGTCGGCCAAAAGCAACCGCCCCCCGCCGTTATCGCGGCGCTGAAAGCACGTTATGGCCTTAACGACCCTTGGCAGGCATACTGGCGTTATCCGGTGGATGTACTGGTCCATGGTGATCTGGGCCCAACCATCAGCTACAGCAACTGGTCGGTTGCGGCAGTTATTAAAAACACTCTTCCGGTGTCGATGGCCCTCGGCGCTTTGGCCCTGCTTTTTGCCATGTGGCTGGGTGTGGGGGCCGGTGTACTCGGCGCCATGATGAAGGGGCGGTGGCTGGATCATACGTTGACGATTGGAAGTCTGGCAGCCATCAGCATTCCCAATTTTATTATCGGCTCTGTGCTGTTGATTCTCTTTGCAGTCAACAGCACCGTGCTGCCATCCGGCGGATGGGGTTCCTTTCAACAACTCATTTTACCTGCCGCTACTTTGGGACTGGCGTATTGGGCCATTTTAGCGATGCTTATGCGCGAGAGCACCGAAAACGTGCTCAAAGCGGACTACATTCGAACAGCCAGGGCCAAGGGTGGATCGCCGCTGCGGGTTATGTCCGTACACGCCGCACCAAACGCATCACTGCCGATTATGGCATTTTTGGGTCCGGCGGCAGCGGGCATATTGACCGGCTCATTTGTAGTGGAAAAATTATTCGCCATACCCGGTATGGGCAATGTATTTGTAAATGCCTGCCTGAACAAAGATATTCCACTGGTGCTGGGAATCACGATGGTCTATACCGTAATATTAATTGTGATGAACATGCTGGCGGATATAGCCTGTGCCATGGCAGACCCAAGGGTGGCAATAAATGCGTAGGCGTGGCATGATACGCACAAGGTCCGTGATGATGTTAGATTGGCACGAATGATTGTAGATACGCATACACGCATTTGGCAGGGACCGACTCAACTCGGACTCAATGCTGTCGATCATCTCGCCCGACCGGTAAATCTGGCCGGCGATCAGATTCGCATGCTGCCGCGGGCCGACGGTGCCACCCATTTGATATCCAGTGAACCAGCGGATTATTGTTTTGTCCTCGGCTTCAAAAGCATGCATCTCGGAGCGGAGATTCCCAACCGCTGGATTGCCGACTACTGCGCTGAACATTCCGAGCGAATGGTGGGGTTTGCAGGCATCGATCCTGCTGACCCTGACGCTATCGATAAAATACCTCTCATCGCACGCGAACCTACGTTGAAGGGAATTGTGGTCAGTCCGGCGGCCGCCGATATCCATCCATGCGATACACAGGCAATGGAAGTCTACGAGACAGCGGCACGGCACCGGCTGCCCATCGTTTTTGATATTGGCCCCAACGTCAGTTCGGCGGTCAAATTGCAGTATGCCCGACCGGGGTTTCTTGATGAAGTAGCGCGATCGGTGCCTGAGCTTCGTATGGTAATCACCCAATTGGGATATCCATGGCTGGATGAAGCATTGGCGATATTGCAGAACCATAAACATATCTTTGCAGATATTGGAGCATTATTACGCCGTCCATGGATCGCATATGACGCCCTGCGACGTGCATGGGAGATGGAAGTCATGGATAAACTGCTCTTCGGGAGCGACTTTCCATTTATGTCAGCCACCGACGCGATTGAGGCTCTGTTCAATGTCAATCAACTGGTCATTGACAGCGGGCTACCGAAGATACCTCGCCCGGCACTGGAACAACTTGTGGAACGAGATGCCATCAGCCTGTTGCAAATTGATATTCCACGCGCCAAAATTCTGGCTAATCTTCCGCGCCACCGGCGGATGGGGCGGATTCATTAATACGGTGGTATCTGGGGGTGACCGTTGAATATCCAGCGCATCGGAGTAATCGGCGACGGAGCGATGGGTACCCTGTGCGCTTTGATCCTTAGCGGTAATAAATTTTCCGTTCAGATGTGGGGTCGCGATCCACAGCGCGTAGCTGGTATGGCCGCAAACCATGAAAATGCGCAATATCTTCCCGGAGTCAAACTGCCGGCGGAAGTGAGTTTTACATCTCAGCTTCATGAGCTGGTGACCATGTCGGACGTCATTATCTGCGCCGTCCCAACGCAGCACATCCGGTCGGTGCTACAGTCCTCGGTCCGCCAGCCCGCGTCTGCAACACCGGTGGTCAGTGTTGCCAAGGGTATCGAAAATGCTTCGCTGCTATGCCCCACCGATATCATTGCCGAGATATGGCCGCATGTGCAGATCGGCTGCATTTCCGGTCCAGCCATCGCACATGAAATCGCCGCCGGCCTGCCGGCAACGATCGTAGCGGCGAGTAAAGACGATCAACTTCTTTCGCTGATGCATCAGATGTTTACCGCGTCTCATCTTCGAGTTTATTCCAATTCAGACTTGCATGGGGTTGAATTGGCGGGTGCGACGAAAAATATCATCGCGATTGCAGCCGGAATACTCGATGGCATGGCGGCCGGCACCAATGCCAAAGCGTCATTGATGACCCGCGGGCTGGTCGAAATTTCCCGCCTAGGCATGGCTTTGGGGGCGAACGCGGAAACCTTCAGTGGGCTTGCAGGCATGGGAGATTTGATTACCACTTGTTTTGCACCGCACGGAAGAAACCGGCGATTTGGCCAGTTAATCGGCACAGGTTTGTCGGCATCTGAAGCCATCGCACAGTCAAGCGGTGTGGTGGAGGGCATGCCTACCACACAAAGTGTAGTCGACATCGCCCAGCGGCTCGGCATTGAGATGCCGATAAGCGAAGGGCTTTACGAAGTCCTTTTCCACGCGGCAAAGCCGCGCGACGCAATCACCAAGCTCATGAGTCGACAACCGCGTTACGAGGGGCTCTCCAACGATCGACGCGGTGCTTCGCCATTCACAAAGGCCTGAATGCGATCTAAACCTTTATCGATCTGCGATTTGCTGGTCGCATAACTCAGCCGTACGTGATCGTCGAAACCAAAATCATTTCCCGGCACAACCGCAACATGAACCTGGGCAAGCAACTGACGCGAAAACTCGACAGCATCATGACACACCACCGCTGCGGCACCCAACGGACGATTCAGCAACCCCCGTACACTGGCGAAACAGTAAAAGGCGCCGCTGGGCCGCACGCATGTGATCCCGTTGATGGCGTTGAGCCGCCGCCACATGTGTTCACCCCGACCTTCAAAGGCCAACCTCATATTTTCAACCGCCTTTTCATTGGCCGGGTCAGAAAGCGCATTGACAATGGCTGGCATGCAAAAACTGGTGATATTGCTGGTCATCTGGCTCTGTAGTTTATTCATGGCTGCAATCAGCGGCTTCGGACCGGCCGTATACCCAATCCTCCACCCGGTCATAGCGTATGTTTTACTTAAGCAATTGCACGTAATAGTGCGGTCTTTCCACAAATCCCAATTGATAGCCCCCCACGAGCAACTTCTCTGACCATTAAATAAAAGTCTTTCATATATCTCATCACTGCAGACGGTAATATGCGGGTGCTTCTGAATCACCTCCGCCAACGCCAGCAGCTCCTGTGGATGGTAGGTGTGGCCACCAGGGTTACTGGGAGAATTAATAATAAACATGCGTGTTGCAGGCGTGAGAGCGTCCGCGAGCTGCTGCGGCGTAATTTTGAAATCATTTGATGGATCGCCGCGGACAAAAACCGGTACACCGCCCGCAAGTTTGACCATCTCCGGATAACTGACCCAATAAGGGGCAGGTATGATGACTTCATCGCCCGGATTGAGCGTTGCCATCAGCGCCAAGTAAAGTGAATGCTTGCCGCCGACCGAGATAATGATTTGGTCCGGCGGATATTCGAGGGCATTGTATCGTCGCAATTTATCCGCAATGGCGGTGCGGGCTTCAAGCGTGCCGGCGGTGGGCTCGTATTTAGTTTTGCCGGCCCGCAGTGCTTCAATCGCCGCTTCTTTAATGGGTATAGGCGTGTCAAAATCAGGCTCGCCAGCGCCAAAGCCGATGACATCAACGCCTTGTTTTTTCAAAGCATTGGCCTGAGCCTGTACGGCAAGGGTTATAGATTCAGAAATAACACTCAGTCGATCCGCAATTTGCATGAATACCTCCGCCGCTCCGTAAAACATTCCGGAGCCAAAGGGTGTAGTTTATCAAAGTTTCGCATCCAATTGTATCTCACCGGAGCAGCGGCCAGGAGCCCGCCCAGATCGTCGTGAGCAACGAATCTACTATTTCCTTCGGTCACACGACGGGATACCGATCGTCGTCGGATTTTGACGAAACTTTCGAACCGAAAGCCAACTCTCCACGCCGTTTCACATCCGAGGTGAATGATTTCACACATTTTCGGCCCCCGTTTGGTGCCAAACCCAAGCTCATGCTCACCAGCCGCCGCCGGCGACAAGGCGACCCCGCAGTGAGCCCGGAGGGGCTGACTTGTCATCCGTCGAAATCCGGGCCATCCCAGCCCTGTAATTACTTGGACAGACTCCTGACATAAATGCCCCCACCAATGAGCTGCCCCAGATGACCGCACAATGCATCATTTCGGGTATACAATCAGAGGATGAGCGGATGGGTAAAATTACAGCGGGAAGTGCGTTTCCACTTAGAGGATGGCGCCAGGCCTGTCGGAAGTGGTAATTCGTTTGCCGGCAACCCTTCGGGCCATCGGCTCAACCCGCTGGTCACCCTTAAAGTGGAGGTCGGAGGGAGCGTGGATACTACCACAGGGATGCTGATCAACATCCGCAAGATTGACGAAGTGGTTTGGCGCGAGGTGTTAGCTGATTTCGCCAACGCAGCAGATGTCACCGCACCCCTTTTGCTGCAAGGAGTATGGCCGAAAATAAAGAAGCAACTAGCCCCGTTAAAATTGTTAGCATTGGAAGTGGCCAGTAACCCGTGGCTGCGTTTTTGCATGAAGGATGGAGCACTCCACATGATTGAATTGACTGAGCGGTTTGAATTTTCTGCCGCCCACCGCCTGCACACCGACGCACTGACAGAAGCGGCCAATGTGGCCACCTTTGGCAAATGCAATAATCCCAATGGCCACGGGCACAATTATGAATTGGAAGTGACGCTATCAGGGCCGATAAATCCTCAGGGCGAGTTAATATCATTGCAGCGTGTGCATGACATCGTCAACCGGTGTGTGATTGATCGCATGGATCATAAGCACCTGAATATCGAGTTAGCCGAATTTGGCAAACTTAATCCTACGGTTGAGAATATAGCGGCGGTGATATTTGATGCATTGAAAGAGGAGTTTCCACCTCCGGTCCGGTTGGGACGTATACGCCTATGGGAAACGCCCAAGACCAGTTGCACGGTGGATGCATCTCCGCTGACAGGAAAGGAACAGGAACGGTGATTATTGACAGCACGGTTGACCCGATATTACCGATGTTTCGGGCGATTGGAAAAATCCCGAGTGGGTTGTTCATATTGACAGCGGGTCGAGGACCGGACCTTTCGGCCATGCTGGTCTCATTTGTGCAACAGGTAGCCCGGGACCCGCTGGTCATAGCGGCGGCCATTAATCGCGATCGCCCCATGACGCACGCTATTGAACAAAGCGGCGTGTTTATCATCAATATTATCGGCAGTGGTGACCGGGTTTTATTGAAAAAGTATGCGCGTCATGCATTGGCAGGCCCGGTGGCGACAGAAAACATGCGGACGCGCCACATCGATGATGGAGGCGTGGTTCTTTTAGATGCCTGCGCCTGGATCAAGTGCCGCTTTCGGCAGAGAGTAAGTTTTGAGGCCGACCATGATTTATTTCTGGGCGTAGCCGAGGATGGCGGCTTGAATGAATCACCACATTGCCAACCCGTGGTGCACATTCGACATGATGGCGGTAATTACTGATGATCCTGGATCGCGCAGCTAATCTTCGGACACAATTATGAAATCGAGCCGAAACCGATTTAAAGAATTCATTGCACGCGTTAAGCAGGGACATCTGCAGGGTGACCGGCTGGTTGATGCGCACGCCGCTGCACCTGAATACCAGCGACCAATGAGCCACGGATACCATACGAAGGGCGGCTCGGGGCCACCGCACAAATTCAAGTTTTCCAAACAGCGGTTGCTGGGTGAATACGCTTTGATGCTGCGCGGCTATTACTGGGCCGTGGGCGTACTTCTGCTGGTTGTGTTCGGAGCGTCGTTAATCTCGCTCTCGCCCGCTTTTGTACTTAAGCTGGCCATTGATGACGTGTTTGCCGGCAAGCCGCTTTCAGTCGCGAAATTCCTGCCGATGGGCCATTTACGGCAATGGATAACGGCCTCACCGCAGCACGGCTTGGCGACACTCGCCATTGGCTTGATTATCGCGGAAATTGCAGGCGTTGCCCTTTCATGGCTGCGGGTACTGGCAGTGCAACGATTAAATTACAAATTGGCGGCCACGCTGCGACAGCGCCTGCACACGCATTTATCCAAACTATCTCTGGCGCAACTGGGAGATTTCCGCACGGGCGGCATCATTAGCCGAATTATGGCCGATACCGACCAGATCGTCGGGGGTATACAAAATGCCATCATCACACCGGCCGGTGCGGCGCTGCGCATGATATTGATATTGATCATTCTCATCGCGATCAGTTGGCAGCTCTTTGTGGCGGCGGTGGTGCTGATCCCACCCTTGATATTGGTGCACCTGCTGATATTTCGTCGGTTGCGACCGCTATGGCGGAATATTCAGGATGATCGAAGCATGCTCTCGGCCCGAGTAAGCGACATGTACGCCGGGATTCGCGTGGTACGCGGTTTCAGGCGGGAAAATACCGAATTGGCTGAATTTGGTGCCCGTCAACACACCATGGTGCGGAAGCAATATTACACCTCCATTCTCGGTCGATTGCTGGCGACGGGCTGGGCAGTCTTTGTACCGGCGATTGGAATCGTGATTCTCTGGTATGGTGGCACCATGGTTTTGCACCATCAAATGAAAGTGGGCAATTTGGTGATGTTTCAATATTTTGCCCTGATGCTGCTTGGCCCGATCACGCAAATGATTGACTCCATGCAGGTAATGCAGCAAAACCTCGGGTCCCTGGATCGCGTCTGTGATGTGCTCAGCCAACCGGTTGATATGGCGGACAAGCCGAATGCAAAAAGCGTTTCCCACGTCGTCGGACGGGTTGACTTGTGTAACGTCGGCTTTGGTTATCGGGATGACCAAACCGTGCTGGATGGGATTGATCTTAGGATTCCCGCCGGCAGCACTCTGGCGATCGTCGGGCCGTCAGGTAGTGGCAAAACGACTCTGGTGAATTTAATAGCGCGCTTTTACGACGTGCGAACGGGATCCATTAAGGTTGATGGAGAAGATATCCGCGATATCCGAATTGCCGATTTCCGCCGCATGATGGCGATGGTCATGCAGGATGTATTTCTGTTTGACGGCACAATTGAAGAGAATATAGGTTTTGGCAGGCGCGGCGCCACCCATGAAGAAATTATGCGCGCGGCACAACTGGCCAATGCGGACGGTTTTATTCTCGAATTGGAAAACGAATATGCTACGCAGATCGGCGAGCGCGGCAGTAAACTTTCCGGTGGACAGAAACAACGGATATCCATTGCGCGGGCGATCCTGGCCGATCCACCCATATTAATTCTGGATGAAGCAACAAGTTCACTGGATGCTGTAAGCGAGCGGGCCATACAGGATTCAGTCCAGCAGCTTATGCATGACCGCACCACGATCGTCATTGCGCATCGGTTGAGTACAATCATGCATGCCGATGCGATTGCGGTACTCGTAGACGGACGTTTGGTGGAGTTGGGCAACCATGCATCGCTAATTCAACAGGCCGGCATGTATCATGCCATGTTTTCGCAGCAGACATTGGCCAGCACCGGCCATGACCGCGTGGTAACGGATGAGATGTGGCGATCGGTGGGGCAGGTATAATCGATCAACCCTACACCATACCTTAGGTGCCATCGGCCATACCACCTGCCCCGGTAGCCGAATCATCAGATGAGTTGCAGCGATCGCGTGCGGCAAGGTTAATCATCCGTTGTGTCATGCCGCCCCAGCAAAGCATATAAGCACCGGAAACAAGCAGAAACATCCAAAGCATCTCCAAACGCAGCCATTTATCCTGATGTTTTATTAAACCCGTCCCCACCATAGTACCCCACAACCCCAGCCCCATGGCAACAGCCAGGGCCAACGAGCCTGTCAGTCGACCGAACAGATTAATACGTCTGCTGAAACTTCGGAAATAGCCGTGCAATGCACATATGCCGCTGATGGTGGCACCAAGCGTGGCGGCCATCAGCACGGCGCGCGTTAACACAAGATGTGACTGCGAAAACAGCGATGGGAAAACCTTGCACGAGAAAGAAATCATCAGCGGTATGGACCACAAGGCCGCTACCGCACTACCGAAAATCAGTTGCCAGCCCGCCAGACGGGAGGATTGCAGCGCCGCCGGACGGATACCGGTTACGGCATCGAGCATCACGAGGGCAAGCAGACTCACCAATGGATAAGCGATCAGCAGTGTAAGTATCGATTTCTGATGGCTGAGAAAAATAATTAAATTTAATATAATTACCAACCCGGCTGCCAGCATCAGCGAGCCGCGAAGTCTTTTGGACAAAATGGGAATCAGCAGCATAGCCATAAACCCCAATACTAATTCGGTAAATTGCAGCATGTGCGAACTGTAGGAGGTGATAGCATGAAACCCGGCAGAATGCCTCAATCCGATGGCGTGTCCCGCTTGGCGAACATCGAGAAGGCCTTTGATAAAAGAAGATCGCTTCAGGGCTTGGAAACGGATGAAGATGAGATAAACTGGCGCGATGAGCAGCACCGCACCCAATTCCCCTACTAAAATGACGGAGAATTCAAATCGCCTGCGTGGAATAGGCCAACCGTCACTTTGATTCTGCATCAATCCGCGAATCAGGCCTGTTTCGGCCGGATGTGGTCCAGCCGCCGGGCGCTCGGCGTTGGCATCGCCCTGGATAACCTCGGCTGGAATCATCCCGTGGGCTAAGGGTGTTGCGGGACCCGGTGGCACGACACCATGAATACCCATGCCAGTGGCCGCCCTGCCCGCGTTTGGTCTACCGTGCTGCATTGCTATACCTCATATCGTGGCGGTCAAATGCCGTCCGGCCACAGAATTATGTTCGCAATGACTCCATCCCTTTACTATTGTCGGCAATTGTCGCCCGAAGGACAAGGACCTTCCAACTAAATGGCATGCGCCGCGCAGACGGATCGCAACATGCCTTTTCATTATTGGGATACCCGACAGGTCTTCAAGCCGCTTCCGGGACGGGCGTGAGTGTAGCCGGGCCAATGTGCTTGCATCTAAAATGAGCGTCGCCATTGGGTACTAAAAACGGCGGTTATCCTCTGGCCGCAGCGCCACTGGCGGGCCAATGATTTCTGCCAATAGCCACGCGGTTCGGGCACCACGATGGCTTGCGAGTATGCGATGGATTTGCTGGCCGATAGCCATGGTGGGAGCATTAGCGGATTTGTCCCCCCCACCAGTTGTTCTTTGCTGGCCAGAACCAACTGGAGCGGACGAATTAGACGACGACACATTAGGCGTGCGAGGTGTCGCTGTTGAACCCGCTGGTGCAGGGTGGCGCCCACTGGGCGGCCGGACACTGGGAATCACCGCCGGTACCCGGCGCGAGCCGGTTTCCCTTGGGGTTTCCGGGGCGTCTGGTGACCGCAGAGTAGTCGCTGGACGCTGTGTGCGATGTGGCGCCATTTGTCCCAGCGATGCCCGCGTGCGGGCCGGTTGCGTCGGCAGCGAACGGTCAGGTTCAATGCGATCTGCGGCAATGCGCGTGGCGGACGGTTTGGTGGTCCGCAGCGAGCCATCTGTAGATGAGCCTGCCTGGCGCGGTCCACGTCTCTGCTTTTGCAGTTCAGCCAACTGGGCAATGGTAAGACGCCCTTTAAGGATATCTTCCATCAGCTTTTGCTGATCAATCGGCTCATTGGGATTTTGCGGCCCAGGCATTACATCCTTCCCCTTTTTTATACGGCGTCTGCCGATCTGTCATAGTGCTATCTGGCAGGTGTCTTGCCGGTGTCAGCCGGTAGTGGTGCTCGAACTACGAGAGTCACCACCGGCCACACTTTCACGCATCTTGGTATCGGCCTGTATATTTTTCATGCGGAAATAATCCACCACTCCGAGATTGCCGCTGCGAAACGCATCGGCCATCGCCAGTGGTATCTGGGCTTCAGCCTCAATCAGTTTAGCGCGGTGAAGCTCGGCCAGCGCCTTGTTTTCCTGTTCAAGCGCTACGGCAAGCGCGCGACGCTTTTCCGCTTCGGCCTGTGCAAGTTGTTTGGCGGCGTCAGCGCTGGCTATCTGCAGTTTTGCACCGACATTATCACTTACGTCCATATCAGCAATGTCTATGGAAAGAATTTGAAACGCCGTCCCTGCATCCAGCCCTTTGGAAAGAACCATTTTGCTGATCATGTCCGGTTGCTGCAGAACATGTTTATAGGAATCGGCTGAACCTATGGCAGCAACGATACCCTCCCCTACGCGGGCAACGATGGTTTCCTCGCCGGCACCACCCGTCAATTGATGAATATTGGTTCTTACGGTCACACGGGCTTTGACACGAAGCTGAATACCATCCTTAGCCACACCGTCATGCGTCTGGCGGCCGCTGTTGGCGTTGGGTACGTCGATCACTCGAGGATTTACACTTGTCTGCACGGCATCCAACACATCACGACCTGCAAGGTCGATGGCCGCCGCCTGTTGCCATGGCAAGTCAATGGATGCACGATGTGCAGCAATCATGGCCGTCGCCACTCGACTGACGTGGCCATTGGAAAGATAATGGGATTCCAATTGTTGGGTGGTAATATCCAGCCCCGCCTGAACCATTGCAATTTTGGCTGAAACAATGACACGGATGTCGACTTTTCGCATCTTCATACCGACGAGATTGCCCATACTGATTTCGGCGCCGGCCGAGGTTGCCTGCATCCATATTTTGAAGAACGGCCAGATGACGACCATGAAGATGATCGCCGCCACCACTCCCAAACCAATTAGAGTCCACATAATTACCATGGTTAATTCCTTCCCAGAGATTTTCAAGCCATCGAAGTACGCCGAGCATAGAAGTCTCCCTCCTGCGTGTCAACAGAGCACATAAGCCGAGCGATCACAAATACGCGTGGAATGATAAGCTGCGGGCGTTAGATGGCCAGTTCGGAATGGTACCGTGCTGGCCTTGACTTGCAGACGGAAATGCACGGTAATAACATTTACAACTGTTGCAGCAACTGATATTCACCATCGCCGATTGTATGGATGGGTTAGTTGATGGATGATCAAGGAACAGCTATTTTGGAGAACCATAATAATGTCCTTAGACCTGAATTTTAAATGGGTTGTAGCGGCGGCTGTCTTACTAACGAGCGCAGCCGTATATGGCAAAAATAAGGGTACACACCAAACACTTGAAATTAACGCCGCGCCCCATATGCACTGGCAGTTGACATGGAAGGATAATTTCATCCATGGGCAGAAGGACCTCAGAGGATGGCATTATGACCTGGGCGGCAACGGCTGGGGCAATAACGAAGATGAGCTTTACAGTCAAAACCGCCAAAATGCTTTTGTGGCGCACGGCCACTTGAACATTATGGCAATCGGTAAGCGGGTCCATGGAAAGATGCACTACACATCCGCGCGGATCACGACTCGAAACATATTCAGTCAGCGGTATGGACTATTCGTGTTCAAGGCACGACTGCCCAAAGGACGCGGACTTTGGCCGGCGATCTGGATGATGCCCGAACGCAACGTGTTTGGCGGCTGGCCACGATCTGGCGAAATCGACATCATGGAATCGCGAGGCAACTGGATACAGCATGTGCAAGGCAGCCTGCATTCCGGCAATGCATGGAACCAGGATAATACGCAGACAAAAGTATTTCATTTTCCGCACGGCCAGTCTGCCGCACAGTGGCACACCTACGCATTGCGGTGGGAACCGGCCGCATCCCCGAACCGCTCCGGCAGAAAACTTGTAAAACTTCAATGGTACGTAGATGGCCACTTGTATGAAACTCGGCAAGGTGGGTGGACAGTTCCGAATTCTGCCCCGAGAGGATCGATAAACGCCCCATTCAACCATCGTTTTCACATCATTTTGAATATGGCAGTGGGCGGCAATTATGTGAGCGGTAAAACACCCGGCCCCGGGCGTTACGACTTTCAGATTGCTTTCATCCACGCGTACCGTCTGGAGCCTGTCCAAGTCTCCAACCGTAAGTAACAGGGCGTGGATTTGATTGGTTTACCTCTCATCATGGCTGGTGGGCATCCGTAAAAACCGCCACCGACCATCGGAGAAACGGTTGCCCGCTGTCGTGGATTAAAATCTGCCGCGCTGCGGGATATACCATTGATACATTACATTTCCAAAGTGGCAGTCAGGGGTGCCTTGATTACCTCACCAAGCAGAATGGTGGCAAAACTGCCGGCGGGCAGCGTAAATGCCAATTCCAGATAGCCACTGCGGTCGTCTTTTCCCATGGAGAGTTTGTGGTCGGCAAACGAGAACCGCATGGACCGACGCGCGCCCTTAGCCTTCTGCGGGCCGGCTTGACGGAAATCGTCCGGTGTGATCTGGGCCTTGGAGAGCACTTGGGCTTCCACCTCTGCGGGCATGCCACGCGGATTGGTCATTCGATAGCCGAACAATGGGCCGGACGGTGATATTTCATGACGATCGCATCGCTGCTGCTCAACGGAGAGGGTATCCTGCGTCACATCAAATACCGCACCGGTCTCGTGTAGCCATGCCAAATCGCCGTCCACGATGGTGGTAAGGCTGGGCAGGCGCAGCTCCAGCACTTTATTAAATAAATGAGCCTGAAGCGAACATATCAGCAAACGTCGCAACCGAATATCCACGGCCTGCAAGGCCTTGGCGTGGTGACTGGGGTTTTTCTGCAAAATAGCCAAGGCGCCACGTTCCGCCCGCAGATGGCCCGGCCAGGCGGAATAAGCAGCCCCGATGTTGCCGGCATCATAATGTCGGCGTGCCTGAAGAACTCCACCACGATCGACACTTTCATCGGCGCTGCCAAGCCACAATTCCATAAATCGCTTGGCATCACCTTTCAGCAAAGCCATACCGAGCCGATGGTTGTCCAGACGCATGCCAAATCTCTGCTGGCCGAAAAAATTGGGCACGCCTGATGCACTTAAGGCACGGAGAATGGCAGCGGCTCGATCATAAGCCGCCTGGATCATCGACGGCGATTTATCCCAATCCTCGTGCCGAATGCGCACGGTAAAGCGGTTGCCCTTCAGATGCCCAAGTTTGAGTTTGTTGCGGTGACGCGTTTTTTCAACAATACGAATGACCGGCATCTCGATGTTTTCAAAGCGACTGCTGGGTTCATGTTCGATCGATATCCACTGTCTGGTAACGGCTTGGGCATCTTTTAAGCCAGCGTATCCAAAATCAACACTGCGTCGACCGATCGCTTTGGCGAGAATTGCAATTGCGGTGTAGGTGCTTACGCCACGTTTTTCGATAAGCAGGTAGGCATGTTCGCCAACACCTGCAAATGGATACAGCGGGATCTCCTCTACCTGAAAATCATCCGGGCATATTTTAATGCCCCCGCCGGTTCCCGGCAGGTTGGCGGTGATGTAGGGGGTTACGGGCATATACCAACTCCATTCCACGCGCAGACTATTTACAGGCACGGGGCAGGAGTTTAACGCACGATGGCGTTCTGAGCATCATCTCAATTTCAGGCCAACCCATTGCACGGCAATGGGACGCTGGAAATGCGGGTATTTTTCGCAATTGTAGAGATGGCCCCCTTTCCGGTATCCGCTGGCCAGTTGCGAAATAATGAAACACTTCACGCGGCGTAGAGAACAAATTTCTCAATGGCCACCGCTACCCCGTCATCCCCATTCGATGGAACAACGTGCCGTGCCACCTTCCGAACGCGTTCAGGCGCGTTGGCCATTGCGACGCTGGTGCCCGCCCAGCGTAACATCGGCACATCATTGGTACCGTCGCCAATGGCTAACACCTTGGACTGGGGGACGTTGTACCAACCGGAGACAATTTCCAACGCGACGGCTTTATCGGTATCTGGTGCAACCACCTGTAGCAAACGATGCTCGCTGCGAAGAAGACTGAAACCAGTTTTAAATTTTTGTGTCAGGGCGGTGGTTAATTCATCCAAGGTCGCCGCCGGCGCATGAAACATCACCCGTGTAACAGGTGAATGCAAAAAGCTTTTCATATCGGCAATGACGTCGGGACTAAATCGTCGGCCGGGAGGAATGGCTTCGACGGGTACGATACCAAAATGATCAGAATAAAGCGTGTCAACAATCTCAACACTGGGGATAACCTCCGGTCGGTGTTTTCTGGCGAAATCAATGATGCGTCGTACCATTTTCTGAGGCAAACTGCTGTGTTGCAGAACCCGTTGGGCACGTTCGTCCCAAATCAGTGCCCCGTTGTGGCTGATGATGGGGGTGCGTAATTTTAACGCCCGGTGATAAAACCGCACAGACCGCGGCGGGCGTGCGGTGGCCAATACAATGTGCACCCCCATTTCCATGGCACAGTGCAGCGCACGATGAACCCGTGGGGTAATGTCCTCACGAGGGTTTAACAACGTTCCGTCCATATCAAGAGCAATGAGAGAAATATCGGCTCCGGGGGCAGCCGGTAACACTGGTGGAGCAAAACTTACCACCGATGACTTGGCTCGTAATATTGGGCGGCTATTTGAGCGCGGTTGAAATATATGTCGTATGGAATCAACCACTTCAGCCACAGCCATACCTCCATACCGCCTCGCCACTATCTGCAATGCACAAGCCGACGGGTCCCGTGCGTGTATAGGACACAAACATCGGTTGATAACCATAGCGAGGCCTACCTGTCATCGGTATGGAAATCTAAATGGATGAAGATGGATTGGGAAATTAACCGCCTGAGAGCCGCCCCATAATTATTTTTGCACGTTTTCAGCGCGACGGCGGAGATGGTCCATGCCGGATGTCAAGTTTTGACGTCTCATTGGTAGACCACAGCGGCTTTTGGAGAAACGCTACATTCGTCTAGTGCTCTGTCACGTCTACAAATTAGGATTGACGGTGGGCTAGGGGGTTGTGG
>DZDI01000128.1 GCA_022730455.1 Phycisphaera mikurensis
GATCAAGATTTTTCAATTCCTGCACAAAATCGCGGGTGCGTTGAGTCTGATCATGAAAATCACGGAGAAAATTGATAGCCGAGCGCAAAAACTCTGACGGTTCGCCCTTTTCAGTGAAAATTCTCTGCCCTTTTTCCGATGAAAAGCCAGAATAGGCCACATCAACCATGACGGTCAATTCTTTATTGTCAGGTTGTTCGGCTAATACAAATGGATAGCGCCTCACAAATGCCGGGATATAGCTGGCCAGCCACCGCCCATCGGTATCAACAAAATTATTTTCGTCATTCTTAAGCCCCACAATAACCGCTGGTGAATAAATGGAATTTGGGGCGCCGGCAAAGACGATCGGGAAGTCCAGTGAGGCCCGCGGGAATTCCGCCGCCACAAGCGGGATACTGTTGGTGCGAGCCGCAAATGAATACCTGGGATTATCAGCCATCAATCTCAAATCGCGATGGCGAGCCGCATTCAATGGTTCAGGATTTTGGTAAAACAGCAACTGAGTCAAGGTTAATCTCCAAATGGATTCCCGCTTCTACGAACCTAAGCGACAGTCTAACCGAAAAAAGCACCCACTCATTTTGCCGCAGTATCGCTTACGATAAACCAACTTTTGAGCGGGGCTTCTAGAATGCCCCGCCGCCATCCGTGTCCGTGTCACCTGCGGTGTCATCACCGACATCAGCCGCAGAATCATCATCGGAACCGCCGAATGCTCCACCGTCAGCATCATCATTTACCGAGTTGGACCAATCCGATGCATTATCCGCCGGTAAATCAACGCCATCGCTGCCGGGACTACCTGCATTCGACGGCGTTGTTGTGCCGGGTTGCACCGGCGATACTGGAATGGAACTCTTGCCTTCAATTGAATTGTATAGCATATTCCCGGCGATGGCTCCAACAGCTCCACCCGTCACGCCTGAAACAAGACTGCTCATTGCGCTGGTACCGCCAGTCTGAGGCCCCGCACCAGAGGTGGTAGTCTCGGGCGTCAGGCCTGATGTCTGTGGATTTACGCCTCCGCTCGGCCCCTCAATCGTCGGGGGTTGCAACTGTCTTCCTCGCCGGGTAACAAGCCAGAATAAAATAAATATGCCGACTAATATCGCAATAAGGATCATCATCCGATGCAAATTGGCAGATGAGCGGCCTGCAGCACTGCCATTGGCGACACCCGCTGCAATCTGGGCGGCTTGTGCCTTTTGCTCGATGGTTCGGGTGATAAATTGAAGGCCAGCGATCAGACCACTTTCGTATTGGCCACCGCGAAACAAATCCAGCATCACTTGGCTTGCCCGTGCCTGCTCGGAAAGTGTTAAAGCCGTCTTCTGAGTAGCTTTGCCGCTCCGGATAATCAAATACCCCGGCTGCCGACAGATGATAATCACCACACCGTTGACGTGTAGTGTCCTTCCAATTGTGCCCGCCCACCGATAAAACAACTCGTGCTGTGATAGGTGCGGATATTCTTTTTTAATGGATGTCGGAATCGTGGCAAATGTCTGCACTAAAATGGTTTTACCCGTTTTTGAGTGCATGCGGTTAATCAATTGATTGGCGCGCACCACCACACTGGGTGAAAAGAATTGGCCACTATCCACCACCTTGGCCGACGATACGGAAGCCGAAGCCATCGACAACACCACGGCGATTGCGCCGCACAGAAACGCCACAAATTGCGGCTGCCGTACCCCTGCACGGTCCAAAACCAGCTTGTATATGCGTGACACGGTCAATTGCATGCTACCACCTCTTTACCAACACACCGCATTCCTAATTCAATCGCATCGATGCGCTCTGGGGACGGCCACCCCCAAGCATATAGTCTGATCCATCAACCGCCATTCACCCAAAATCACCTCGGGCCGACTTAAGTCTGCGGCAATTTCGCCAAGGGATCAAACTGCTGTGCGATAGGCATACGGCGACCAAATCCAAACGCCCGCGAGGTGACTTTCAGGCCCGGCGGCATTTGTTTACGTTTATATTCGTTCCTGTCCACCAGGCGTATCACCTTTTCAACAAGCGCCTTATCAAACCCCTGGGCGACAATATCCCACAGCGATTGCTCCTCCTCCACATATTTCTGCAGGATGGCATCAAGCTGATCATACGGAGGAAGCGAATCCTGATCTTTCTGATCGGGCCGCAGCTCCGCACTTGGCGGTTTGGTCAGCGTGCTTACTGGAATGGGGGCTGGGCAACCAGCAGCCACCGCGCTCTGATTAATCCACCGCGCCAGTTCGTACACCATTGTTTTGGGCACGTCACTGATAACCGCCAGACCACCGGACATATCCCCGTAGAGCGTGCAGTAGCCCGTGGCAATCTCGCTCTTGTTTCCAGTAGTCAACAGTAAGTGCCCAAATTTATTCGATATGGCCATGAGGATAGTTCCGCGAATCCGGGCCTGCATATTTTCTTCAGCCAAGCCCGGCGGCTCGTTTTTAAATAGCGGCGCAAGGGTCTGTTCCAACCCGAGATGCACCGCCTCAATGGGTAATATTTCAAATTTGAGATTCAAAGCCTTTGCCAGCAATGCGGCATCATTTTGACTGTGGTCACTGCTGAAGCGCGATGGCATCGATACACCCAGTACATTTTCTGCGCCCAAAGCAGCGACACTCAGGCAGGCTACCGCGGCGGAATCGATGCCTCCTGAAAGCCCGAGCACCACCGACTTAAATCGGCATTTTTCCGCATAATCGCGAATGCCCAATATCAATGCCTGGTACAGTGTCGCAATGGCCGATTTTTCGGGTGCGATGGATGGGCGACACCCCGATATCGCATCTGCATGGCGAACAACATCTACCACGACGAGATCCGGTGCAAAATCCGCAGCGGTAGATAATATATTACCATTGGAATCCACCGCGACGGAGTTGCCATCAAAAATAAGCTCATCATTGGCACCAACTTGATTGACGTAGACAATCGGGACATTCCATCGTTTGGCCTGGTGGCTAATCAAGCGACGACGCAATGCGTTTTTTCCCAGCACGAAAGGTGAGGCGCTGATGTTCACCAATATCTGCGCCCCGGATGAAACTATTTCTCGAATGGGGTCAAAATGGTAAATGGGCCGTGGAAATATATTTTCATCATTCCACAAATCTTCGCAGATGGTCAGCCCGATAACCTGATCATGCAACTTGAGAGACTCCACTCTCGGGCCGGGTTCAAAATAGCGCGTCTCATCAAAAACGTCATACGTTGGAAGCAGGCTTTTATAGGCACGGGATAAAATCTCTCCATCGCGAACGGCCGCAACCGCATTGTAAAGACTACGCCCTGTCGGCGCCGGATTGGCATCCGCAAAGCCGACCAAAGTCGTTATGCCGAAACTCTGCCGGGCGATGTATTTCAGCGATTCATATGTATGCAGCAGCACCGATGGCTTGAGCAGCAAGTCGCGCGGTGGGTATCCAAGGAGAGATAATTCAGGCGTTACAACAAGCTCCGCTCCCTTGTCTCGAGCTAGGTTGATCGCGTCGCAAATCTTCTTTGCATTGCCAACGATATCACCAACGGTCGGATTTATTTGCGCCATTGCAATTCGCATCATCTTCTCCTGCATCGTCATTCTAGAGTAGTTAGGGCCGCAATGCCCGGCATTCAACGGCGAGCGCAAAGCTATCGGTTGGTTCGGCCTATCCGAACCGCCCCAATATGCCCTCCAAACCCCTGTGCCAAAGTCAGACTTGTGCTTTGGCGCGGCAGGGACTGCCTCAGCAATGTTGTTTGATTTTGATGGCATAATGCAGAGAGCACCAGCCCAACCAAACCGGAAGCACCGAGACAATGCCCCAAAAACCGTTTATGCGAAAACACATATTGTGGTGCAAGGGTAGAAATAGCCCCCATTTCATGGGCATCGTGTCGGGTGCCGGCAGCGTGCGCATGGATAAAATCGATGGGATCGCCATGGGCCAGCGTGTGAATGCCGCGCCTTAATGTTTTGGCGGCAGGATCCGTCGCCAGTAAGTCTGTCGCATCACCACCCAACCAAGTTCCTTCCATGCGAAGATTTCCGCCCGATGACTTTTCCAGTACCACAGCCGCCGCCGCCTCGGTTATAAAAAAACCACTTCCCGCCGAATCAAAAGGGCGGCATTGACGATTGCCATTTTCATCGGCCGGCGCCAGAACTCCGAGCCGTGAAAAACTCGCATCAAAGAGGGAATGCACCGAGGAATCTGCAGCGACGATGATAGCCCGCTCATGTTGTCCGTTCATCAAGAACTGATACGCGCGTGCAGCCGCAACCAAGGATCCCGCACACGCCGCTACCGATGTATGCACGATATCAGGCAGATCAAATTGCCGCCGCAAATAGTATCCAATCGCAGCCGGGCCAAGCGTAATTTGCTCGGCATCCAATTCGGTCACACTCTGTGGGTGTTCCAGCGAGCGGATCAACGTCTGGATTGGGCCTTTGCTGGTAGCAATAAACAAGCCATCCGATGCTGACAGGCTGGGTTTGCCGGTTTTATCCAAGGCGTCGGCGGTTGCCAATAGCGCAATTTGAATCACACGGTCCAGCTTGGCGAATTGGGGCGCATTTGGAAAGCGATTGGCCAAGGCTTCCGCCACGCCGGGAATAAGCTTGCTGCATCGCAATTCCTGCCTGTCGTCGACGATAGACCGCCAATTAGCCTCTGGAGATAACCCCAGAGGTGTGAGCAGAGCACAAGCCGTAATTGACGGAAAATATTGAACATGGCGATGGGCGGCGGGTCCGGTCAGCCCGTGGGCAGTCATGCTAGACCTTCAGCGCCTCGGCCGCTTTTTCGGCATCGATTTCAACATCGGCCTCGTGATAGATTGGAATCCGGTATCGACCGGTGTGTGACACACTCGCAATTTTCGGATGGTCGCTCTCCGGCATCACGGGGCCATCACGGTAGCTTTGCCATCCAAGCCCCAAGTCCTGCACCATTTGATGATCAACATCCGGACTCCGGCCGTAAGTGGTTAAATAATTGCCAATCATGGTGCTGTCGGCCCCGGCGAAAAATATCCAGCTTTGCAGATCGCGCAAGCAAACTTCGCGCCCGCCAGCCACCTTTAATTCGACGGTTGGGTTAATAAATCGGCAAAGGCTGATGATCTTTAAACATTCCATTGGAGGAAGTTTCGGTTGCTTTTCCAACGGTGTACCGGCGATGGCATTCAAGAAGTTGACAGGCATGACGTCGACGCCGATGTCGCGCAGCGTAAATACCATGTCAAATCGATCTTCCCAAGTCTCACCCATGCCGAATATGCCACCTGAACAAAGTGAAAGGCCCGCCTCCTTAGCATGACGCAACGTATTGAGCCGTTCAGAATATGGATGGGTAGAGACAATCGTCGGATAAAATCTTTCACTGGTTTCAAGATTATGATTGACACGGCGAACACCTGATTGATACAAAAATTCCGCCGTCTGCGGGGTTAATGCCCCCAGCGTGGCACAAGCACGGGTTTTGCCCTCGGCGGCAATCTTACCCAACAATGGGCCAAGCCAATTTTCCATTTCAGATCGTGTTGGTCCTCGGCCACTGTTCACGATACCAAAGCTATCAGCACCAACCTGCCGAGCATGTTCAGCCGACGCCAGAATTTGCTCATCGGTCAGAAAGGATTGCCCTTGGACTGCCGTTTGATAGTGTGATGATTGAGCGCAAAATTGGCAATCTTCCGAGCATCCGCCAACCTTAGCCGCCACGATGGCGCAGAATCGCACATCGCGCCCCTTGAATTGAACGCGGATTTTATTGGCCCAATAGAATAGATCGTAAACGTCGTCACCACTTACCGCCTGCAAAATGCGGGCATCGTGGCGATTGATTAAGGCACCACTGAGCACACGCTTGGCAATATTTGAAACCGTTTCAAGCACTTTCCGACGTCCCTTGTTCTAATTCTGAAATACCTGGAATGTACGCGGTAGTGTTCATGGTCGACGCGGCATATGCAGATTCGGATTGAGATTGAACGCGTTAATAAGATGGATATGCCGTCCTTCCAGCTTATACATCAACAGCAATCCGTCGCGGCAATCAATGATGTTAAGCATGTCCGGTTGCCCGGGTGTGGAGGAAGATGTCAACAACTGGAAATCGGTGGACGACGCCAGCACGTCCGCCCTCGATGCTTTTGGAGCGCCGCCCAATGCGAGTAAGCATGCCAAGACGATGGCCGATGTCGTTAACAGGGCTATAAGGAGATTTGAGTTTTTCATGGTTTTCCTTTCAAGCTAATTTCTTTCGCTATTTTCAGCGGCGCGTCGTTGCCTGGCCGCCAAATCAGATCGATTACCGCAGATGGGCTTTCACCCGTTGAATGTCGTTCTTGACACTGCGTGTAAATGCAAAACGTCCCATCTGCGGGTCATTACCCGGCGTGGTAACCGCCGTGAGCAATCCATTGTCTGCATTGTACATCCAGATAACCATGTCATTGCCTGATCGCCCCGCAACGGTTAAGGGACGTACACCCTGCAGGTTGACCTGTGCCTGAGCCTTGGCGAGGCCAAATTGACTCCGCGCAATCACGCCGCCAATCAGCACGGCATTGATCACCGCCAAACCCATAATGAGCCACGACTTTGCTTTCATGATGAAGCCTCCGTGAAAATCAGAGAACCTTATTGTCACAAGCGATCAAGCCGCGCCTGACCCTTGACTAAACCCTATGCTGGGCCTTATCCCGACCACCACGCCGTGCACCACGATGTGCGCTGCGCGCCAACACGGCTGTCACCCCAATTAAGGCGATTACCGCGATGGCGTAGATGGGCACCACACTTGGTCGCGACTGAGAACTCAATTTCGGAATAACCGGGTTAAGTTTATGCGCCTCCTGCAACTGCGCAAAAGAAGTGGCGACGTTCAGGAAGACTGCTGCCGCGAAGATCAAAACAATCAGTGACGAAAACCTTTTCATTATGAGGATGATAAACCGGCATATGAGCAAGTCAAGACGAACTGAATTCACGTCCAATTTGGCGGAAGCAACACTGTCCAGGCGGCTGCTGTGTAAACCACCGCCAGTAGCTGTAAGCGGTTCCCGGCGACAGCGCATGTGCCTGTTTCACCGGCGGCAACGCGATTCAGCGACCGTTCGTGCGTTCCCGCACTACTACCAACTCCCAGTCGGAATTGCGCCCCTGTTACCGTCTTCCGTAGCCGTTCCACTCCGGTTAAATGGTAGCCCTGAGGAGAGCAGCGAGGTCATCCGCTTTACCGTGAAGTGATCGCTGATGGCTTCGTGTAGGAAATCAAAGACGCTGCGTTCTTGCTGGGTGCACAAAACGCTCAATGTATTGAACCATTTTCCCAAGAATCTGCGCGGCCAGGCCAGGGCTACAGCGCAGGCCGATACGATCCGGCTGAAGCTCTTCAAGATCGGTGCGGTG